>NZ_AMRI01000006.1 GCF_000299915.1 Gallaecimonas xiamenensis 3-C-1 | reverse complement strand
CCCCCCCCCAGCTGCGCCAGCCACTGGATATGGACCGCTTTTGTCGCCTGGAGCATGTGATGGTTTCCCCCAACGGCGGCGGCTTCAGTGGCGGCACCGATCAGGTATTGGCCATGCTCGGCCACAAGCGCAAGGTGGTGCTGTCCGTGCCGCACTTCAACTTTATGTGCCAGCTGCTGGAAAGCTCTGATTTGGTGGCCATGGTGCCCTCCCGGCTGATACCGGGTACCGGGCTCAAAACACACCCCGTCCCCTTTCAGGCACCTAGCTTCCAGATGGTGATGCTATGGCACGAGAAGCACCATAACGACACCGCCCATCGCTGGCTGCGTCAGTTCATCAGGGACTCCGTTCTCGCGCGCGCAGCACCAGGCTCATGATGTTCCACGTGAAACAGCCTCATTATCTACTTGCATCATGGCGCTTCTTTTTCCTAGGATAGGGCCTCTTACCGACCACCGAGGGTTCGTCCAATGCGCTATTGATACCGCCGTCCTACCGACGGTTTCTCCTTCTTCGCCGCTGACCAGCGCGGAGTCCGAGTACTTGGTATCCATGGAGCTTTGCATGACGACCCCATTCCTGACGTTGGAAAACGTCTCTTATGTGCTGCCTGACGGCAGGACTCTCTTCTCCCAACTCAATGCCCAGATGGACCTGCAACGTTCTGCCCTGGTCGGCCGCAACGGCGTAGGTAAATCCGTCTTAGCGCAACTGCTGGCCGGACTGCGCCAACCCAGCTCCGGCCAATGCAACAGGGGCGGCACCCTCTATTACCTGCCACAGCAACTATTGGTCACACCTGGCCTTACCCTGGCTGGATTGCTGGGGGTTGAGCAGCGTCTACAGGCCCTGGCCCGCATCGAAGCCGGCAGCCTGGACCAAGCCGACTTCGATATTCTCGGCAACGACTGGACCCTGCCTGGACGCCTGCAAAGCCTGCTGGCTCAGAGGGGTTTGGGGCATCTGTCACCGGCCATGGCAGCGGCCGAAGTCAGTGGCGGTGAAGCCATGCAAGTGGCCCTGGCCGGTGCCGTATTGGCTGGCGCCGATTGCTTGATCCTGGATGAACCCACCAATCACCTGGACAGCCGGGCAAGACAGCAGCTACTCAATCAGTTGGAGCAGTGGCAAGGGGCCCTGCTGGTTGTCAGCCATGACCGACAACTGCTGGCAGCCATGGAACGGATCTATGAACTCTCCCCTTTGGGGCTCAGAAGCTATGGCGGCAACTACCAGGACTACCAGCGGCATAAGGAAGAAGAAAGGGCTCAGGTCAACCAACAACTGCAACAGTTGAAACACCAGCGCCGTAAGGAACAACAGCAGCTCCAAGCCCAGAAGGAAAGAATGCACAGACGCCAGGCAACCGCTGCCAAGGCCGACCAAAACCAGGCCAAGATACTGCTGGGTAGACAAAAGCAAGGCAGCCAAAAAACCATGGGTAAGCTGCAACTGCATCAGCAGCAGCGCCGGGAAAAGCTGGAAGGGGATATTGCCGAGGCGGGACGCCGAGTAGAACAGGTGCAACAGATCCACCTGCACTTGGGCACACAACCGCAGGCAACTGGTAGGACTGTACTGAAGCTGGATCAGATAGTGCTGCTACAGGGGCCGCAGCTGGGTCCGTTAAACCTGACCTTGGCCAAGGGGCAACGCCTGGCAGTAGTTGGGGACAACGGCAGTGGCAAGTCCAGCTTGCTGCAGGTGATGGCCGGGACCTTGCCGGCATCGGGCAACCGGCATCTCAACGGTAGGCTGGGTTACCTTGATCAGCAGGCATCCCTGCTGGACCCGGGTCAGTCATTACTGGCGCAGCTACCGGCAAGCCAAGGCAAGGACCAGGGGCAGCTCAGGACCTGGCTAGCCCATATGGGATTCGACGCCCCCAGGCTGGCCGTCGCCTGCGCCGACCTCAGTGGCGGTGAGCGCATCAAGGCTGCCCTTGCCCTGTTGCTGCTCAATGCCGAGCCTCCTGATTTGCTGATCCTGGATGAACCCAGCAACCACCTGGATCTACCCTCGCTGCAGGCCCTGGAATCCTTGCTGAGCCGTTACCAGGGAGCCTTGGTGGTGGTATCTCACGACCAGGATTTTCTCCAGCAGCTAAAGCCAAGTCACAGGCTGAGGCTATCGCCACCAGCCTGGCACTTGGCGCCTTGGTAGTCATGTTTCACGTGAAACAAAAAAAGGCGGGGTATTCCCGCCTTTCTTTCTTAGAGCTGGTTGGCTATCCGAGTCCGGATCTCGCTGAGGCTGGTTTCCTTAACCAGCTTGCCATCCAGGTAAACGGTCTCCAGCAGGCCCTGCTCTTCTTCTTCGGGGCTGACGTCGTCACGCAGCTGCAAGGTGCCGTCCACTTCCACCACCTGCAACAGGCCTCGGGCGGAACGCTTCTGGGTATCGGTCTTGGGCGCCTTGAAGATAGCCAGGGGTTCGCCATCCTTGATGACGTGGGTGGCCTTGACCGCTGAGCCGTGGGTGTCGCGGGTCACGAACTGGTAGCTGTAGGAACCGATGCCCAGCACCACTTTGGAGGCAAAGCCCTTATCCATGAGCCGCTGCAGGATCTGTTGCTGACGCACCAGGGTGATGGCATCACCGTAGATGGCACCGATATGGTCGTCGAGGAGCTTGAAGCCCTTGTCGGTGAGGCTGCCGCCGAAGATGTCCCAGAGGCATTCGATAAGGCCTTTGACCTCGCAGTCCATCAGCTCCTGGCCGGTAAGGTCATGGTAGCTGTCACCAAAGCGCACCGCTTCGAAGCCGTCCTTAGCAGCCAGGGCCTGGGCTTCTTCCAGGGAACCGCATTGGCCGGTGAGAGACTGGGGAGCGACCAAATAGCCAGTGAGGATCTTCACCGGGTCACCGGAGTCGGGGCGGATCACCAGGGTGCCTTCGCGGGCCAGGATCTCTTCTTTGAGTTCCGGCAGGTAACGGGTCACCAGGGTCCAAAAATCCCAGGTATCAGATACCACGCTGAGGATGCCCTTGGGAGATTGTTCCTGCATCAGATAACGGAAGAAGGCGATCTCCCCTTCCAGTATCCAGGAGCAGGTAACGGAGTGTTCGGTGGCGTCCACAGAGCAACCCACCAGTTCCTTGTCCACGTCGGCGTTGTAGTACTGCTCGGCAAAGAGCACGGCGGGAATGGTGTCGGTACCAACAAAGCCGGCTGCCAGGTGGCCAAAGCCACTCATGGCTGCCGCCTGCTTACCGAACATGCCCCTGAAGCTGAAGTCGTGGCCCTGGAAAGGCACCATCTCCAAAGGCAGGCCGGTCTTGGCGGCATAGTCCCGGAACACCTTGAAGTAGGCGGCGGCAGTGGTGGCGCTGGTTTGGATAGGCCAGTTTTCACAGCTCAGCACGGTCTCAATCATGTTGGTGAGCCAGGGGAAATCCGGGTGGGTGTTGACCACCGTCATGGGCGGCACTTGGTAAGGCACCAGGGTGCCCTCAGGCAAGGCCTTGATCTGCAGCGGCAGGTAACCCAGGTCATGGAGGGCTTCGAGGTAGCTGACGTCCACCTGGTAACCCAGCATGGCACTCAGGATGCGCTTATGGCGGCCCACGGCCTCAGCCTTGGGCATCTTGAAGAAGCTGTCCCATTCCTCCATCAGGTAGCTTTTGATGAAGTACTGAAGGCCCACGAAAGCCACCTTGTCACAACCGGGTACATTGGCGTTCTTGCCGCTGCGGGAGGTGAAGTTGGCGTAGACCCGGGTCACCTCCGGGTGGTAGGCACGACCGTGAAATTCCTTGTAGACGTCTTTTTGCATGCTGGGGGCGATGATGCTCATGATTAGCTCCTTGCTTCGAATCGGGCGTACTGGACCAGGCCTTCGAGGCCGTCCTGGTTGCGGATGGAGTCGGTGGTGAAGATGTCGTCGATAAGGCCGGCAAAGGGGGCCAGGCCCTTGGAAAAGATGCCGTGGGTCACGTAGAGCCCTATGCTCCCTGCCCCTTTCTCCTTTAGCACTTTGGCCAGCTCGATAAAGGTACGGCCCCCGTCACAGATGTCGTCGAGGATCAGCAGATTCTTGCCGGCCACATCGGCGTCCACTTCGGTAGCCAGGATCTGCCCTGAGACTGGGTCCCGCTTCTTGCTGGCTTGGATGACGCCGGCTTCGATGCCTTGCAGGTGCAGCTGGGCAGCCACCTGGCCAATCTTGGCGCTGGCCCCCTTGTCGGGTGCCACCAGCATGGCTTGATGGGTCTGCAGCCAATCGGTCAGGGCGGCAAACTCACCCACCAATTGCGCCTGGCTGACCCCGTCGTTGCCCAGCAGTTGTTGGCTGACGGCAGAATGCAGATCCCAGCTCTCGATGCTATCGAAACCCGCCCCTTTAAGGAGTTTGGCCATCAGTTCGACGCCGAAGGCTTCGCCCGGTACACAGACCCGGTCTTGGCGGGCATAGGGGAAGTACGGCACCAGCAGCGCTTTGCTGGCCCGGGGGGCGAGGCGGTCAAGGGCGTCCTTGATCAGCAGCAGCCGCATCACCGCCGCTGAGTCGGCCAGACGGATGCTGACCTCAATGCTGCGCAGGCTTTCCCATGGCGCCGGGGCAAAGCGGATATGCTCTTCGCCACCGGAGAAGCACCAGCTGTCCAGGTGCAGGGGGTGTTGCTGCCCTTGGTGGTCTATCCCTGTCACTTTCATCTTCAACTCCTTGTGAATGTCTCTTAGTGTCTTAGTGACACTTAATCTAGTGCACTCAGCTCCCGGGTGCAAGACTTTTATTGTCCCTAAGACAATTTATCAATTCAGCACTCCAGATTGCGGCTGAATCTGTAGTGGGCGGCGCCGGGCAATACCCGGTACAACTTGGCCGGCCGCCCTACTTCCACCCGGTTCTCGCCGGTGGCTTCCAGTACCTGTGCCTGTTCTATGCGACGGCGAAAGGACTTCTTCTGAAGGGGCTGCCCCAAAATAGCTTCATGGATCTCCTGGAGCTCGGTGAGGGTAAAGCTTTCAGGCAGGGCAAAGGCCGCCACCAGGCTATAAAGAGCCTTCTGGCGCAGCCTATCTTGGGCCAGGGCAATAAGCTGTTGGTGGTCAAAGGCCAGGGGCAGGGGTAAGGCGTCCAGGGCAAACCAGGCGGCCTCTTCCACTGTGCTGGCCTGGGTCAGGCCTTGGCGGCACGGCATCAGGGCATAGAAGGCCAGGGTGATGGACCAGCCCCGTTTATCACGGCTAGCGTTACCCACACCGCCCAGCTGCTCCAGATAGGGAGCACGGACGCCGGTCTTGGCCTCCAGGTTGCGCTGGGCGCAGGCTTCCAGATCCCGGTCCTGCTCCAGGTCGATAAAACCTCCCGGCAGCCCCCAAAGGCCCTTGTCGGGATGGCTGGCCCTTTTCACCAACAACACCTTGAGCTCGCCGGCCACCACCGAAAACAGCACGCTGTCGACACAGGTCAACGGCAGGGGGTAACGGCGGATATCGTAGCGCTCCAGGTACTGGGCTTCGGTCAGCTCGGAAGACTGGGGTTCGGCCATAACAATTCCTTGTGGGTTTACACCTATCAAAAAGGGGGCCTAAGCCCCCTCTTTCACTGCAACGGCACCGGCACCGGGGTGCCAGAGGCCACTTATACGTCCAGGTTGGCCACTTTCAGGGCGTTGGTCTCGATGAAGTCGCGGCGCGGCTCCACGTGATCGCCCATCAGGGTGGTGAACAGCTGGTCGGCGGCCACGGCGTCTTCAATCCGTACCCGCAGCATGCGGCGCACTTCCGGGTCCATGGTGGTTTCCCAGAGCTGATCGGGGTTCATCTCGCCCAGACCCTTGTAACGCTGGACATAGAGGCCACGGCGGCTCTCGTTCATCAGCCAGGTCAGAGCCTGTTCGAAGGTTTTGACCGGTTGCTTGCGCTCGCCGCGCTGCACGTAGCCACCTTCTTCGATGAGGTTGTGGATAGCCTCGCCCAGGGCCACCAGCTTGCCGTACTCGGCAGAGGCGAAGAAGTCGGGACCGAAGCGGTACTCGTGGTCCACACCGTGGGTACGGATGGTGAAACGGGGTACCCAGAGGCTGCGTTCCACGTCTTCCACCAGGTCGGCCAGGTAAGTGGAGCCGGACAGCTCCTTGCCGTTGAGAACGGCCACCAGCTGGGCCAGCCACTGCTCGGCCTTGGCCTTGTCCTTGAGATCTTCGACCTTCAGGGCCAGGTGGTAAATCATTTCACGGGTGACCGCCGCCGGGTATTTGCGGGACAGCCGCTCAATCATGTTTTCCACGTCGCGGAACTGGGTCACCATGGTTTCCAGGGCCAGGCCAGCGATGGCCGGGGCGTCGGCGTTGACGTGCAGCTCGGCGTTTTCCAGGGCGATGGCGGTCAGGTACTGGGTCATGGCCACATCGTCCTTGATGTACTGCTCCTGCTTGCCCTTCTTGACCTTATAGAGAGGCGGCTGGGCGATATAGATGTAGCCACGCTCTACCAGCTCAGGCATTTGGCGATAGAAGAAGGTCAGCAGCAGGGTACGGATGTGGGAGCCGTCCACGTCGGCATCGGTCATGATGATGATGCTGTGGTAGCGCAGCTTGTCCGGATCGTACTCGTCGCGGCCGATACCGCAGCCCAGGGCGGTGATCAGGGTGGCCACTTCCTGGGACGACAGCATCTTGTCGAAGCGGGCCTTCTCGACGTTGAGGATCTTACCCTTGAGGGGCAGGATGGCCTGGTTCTTACGGTTGCGGCCCTGCTTGGCGCTACCGCCCGCAGAGTCACCCTCCACTATGTAGAGTTCGGACAGTGCCGGGTCTTTTTCCTGGCAGTCGGCCAGTTTGCCGGGCAAGCCGGCCAAGTCCAGGGCGCCCTTGCGGCGGGTCATTTCGCGGGCCTTGCGGGCCGCTTCCCGGGCACGGGCGGCGTCGATGATCTTGGTAACGACAGTCTTGGCGTCGTTGGGGTTTTCCAGCAGGTACTCCTGGAATTTCTCGGCCATGGCCGATTCCACGGCGGATTTCACCTCGGAGGAGACCAGTTTGTCTTTGGTCTGGCTGGAGAACTTGGGATCCGGCACCTTGACCGAGATAACGGCGGTCAGGCCTTCACGGGAGTCGTCGCCGGTGGTGCTGATCTTGGCCTTCTTGGCATGGCCTTCCGCTTCCATGTAGTTGTTCATGGTGCGGGTCAGGGCGGCCCGGAAGCCGGCCAGGTGGGTACCACCGTCGCGCTGGGGAATGTTGTTGGTAAAGCAGTAGAGGTTCTCCTGGAAGGAGTCGTTCCACTGCATGGCCACTTCCACGGAAATGCCGTCTTCACGCTCCAGGGTGAAATGGAACACCTTGGGGTGGATAGGGGTCTTGTTGCGGTTCAGGTAGTCGACGAAGGCCTGGATGCCACCTTGATACATAAAGTGGTCGCTGCGATCGTCACGCTCGTCCAGCAGGCGGATGGATACGCCGGAGTTCAGGAAGGACAGCTCACGCAGGCGCTTGGCCAGGATGTCGTAATGGAACAGGGTGTCGGAGAAGATGGTGGGGCTGGGCCAGAAGCGGATCTCGGTACCTGTGCTCTGGGCTTCGCCGATCACGTCCAGGGGTGCCTGGGGTTCACCCAGGTGGTAGATCTGCTGGTGCACCTTGCCCTTGCGGCGGATGGTCAGCTCCAGCTTGTCGGACAGGGCGTTCACCACCGACACACCCACGCCGTGCAGACCACCGGACACCTTATAGGAGTTGTCGTCGAACTTACCGCCGGCGTGCAGCACGGTCATGATGACTTCGGCGGCACTCTTGCCTTCTTCGTGTTGCTCGGTCGGGATACCCCGGCCGTCGTCGCGGACAGAGACGGAACCGTCAGCGTGGATGGTCACCACGATGTCGTTACAGTGGCCAGCCAGGGCCTCGTCGATGGAGTTATCCACGACCTCGAACACCATGTGGTGCAGGCCTGAGCCGTCGTCGGTGTCACCGATGTACATGCCAGGACGTTTGCGTACCGCGTCCAGTCCCTTCAGGACCTTGATACTCGAGGAATCGTACTCGTTCGCCATTATCCGTCTCTCTTTTTATCCGTCAGCTCCGCCAAGGCGGCCCTGTTTCACGTGAAACAGCCGCACATCGCTCAGCGGCGCTACCATGTCATCTACTTTGTCTGCATCTATGGCCGTCACAAAGACTTGAGCCTGGGTATCGGCCAGAGCGGTGGTCAGTGCCAGTCGCTTGTCGCCATCCAGTTCGGCGGGCAAATCGTCGATGAGAAAACTCACCTGCCGTTGCCTTTTGTCCTTGAGCAAGGCGGCCTGGGCCAGTTTCAGGGCGCAGACCAGCAGCTTCAGTTCCCCTCGGGAGAAAAACTCCTGGACCGGAATGCCATCAACCTTGATGCGCAAATCGGCCTTGTGTGGACCGGCCTGGGTAAAGCCCAGGGCCTGGTCCCGCTCGAACTGCTGCTGCAAGACCCCATCCAGGGGCAGGGACTTGTCCCAGCCCTGGGCAAATTCCAGGCTCACCTGGTATTGGGGCAGCAGCCGTTCCAGCATGGGTGCCAGGGCGGGCAGCAACTCTGCCACGTAAGCTTGCCGCAGGGCCGTTAACTGGCCGCTGTACCGGGCAAACTCCCCGTCCCAATAAGACAGCTCATCATACCTTTTTGGGCGCCGTTTGAGCAGCGCATTTCGCTGTTTGAGGAGTCTTTTTACCCTGGACCAGCAGCCCAGGAAGGCGCTTTCCACATGAAAGACCCCCCAATCGATGAATTGCCGGCGGTTAGCTGGGCCACCGGTGAGCAGATCGAAGCTTTCCGGGGTGATCAGTTGCAGGGGCAGCACTTCGGCAAAGGCAGCCAGACGGTCGGGGTTCTCCCCGTCCAGGCGCAGGCTGAGGTTCCCTGCCCTGTCCCGCTGCATACCTAGCTGGTGAGCCCTGTCCCCTTCTTCCTTACGGGCAAACAGCAGGAAGTCGCCTTGGCCGTCCTGAATGGCCCTGGCGGCCTGGTGGGTGCGAAAGGAACGGCCTAGGCCAAGGAAGTGCAGCCCTTCAAGGATAGCGGTCTTACCGCTGCCATTGGGGCCCACAATACAGTTGAAGCCCGGACCGGGCTCCAACTGCAGGCTGTCGATGTTGCGAAAACGCTCTAAAGCGAAACGGCTGACGCTCAAAAACCGCCCCCGTTACAGGCGCATGGGCATGACCACATAAACGGCTTCGTCAGACTGGGCGTCTTCAATGAGGGTACTGGAATTGGCATCACCGAAGGCCAGCTGCACCCTGTCGCATTTGAGGGTGTTGAGCACGTCGAGGATATAGCTGACGTTGAAGCCGATCTCCAGGGCCGCGCCTTGGTAGTCCACTTCCAGGTGCTCTTCGGCTTCTTCCTGCTCTGGGTTGTTGGCGGTGATTTTCAACTCACTGCCGTCCAGATTCAGGCGCACGCCGCGAAACTTCTCGTTGGACAGGATAGAAGCGCGGGCAAAGGCCTGGCGCAGCACTTCCCGGTCCCCTTGCAGGCGGTTGTCGGCCTGGCGGGGCAATACCCGGCGGTAGTCGGGGAAGCGGCCGTCCACCAGCTTGGAGGTGAAGGTGAAGTCGTCGGTGATCACCCGGATATGGTTGGCACCGATCTGCACCTTGACCAGGGCGTCGTCGTGGTTGAGCAGCCGCACCAGCTCCAGCACACCCTTGCGGGGCACTATCACCTGGTGTTCGGGCAGGTTGACGCCGTCGATGATCTGGTAGGCCATGGCCAGGCGGTGGCCGTCGGTAGAAACGGTGCGCAGCTTGTTGTGCTCGGTTTCAAACAGCATGCCGTTGAGGTAGTAACGGACATCCTGGTTGGCCATGGAAAAATGGGTGGAGTCAATCAGCTTGCGCAGGCTGCTCTGGGCAGTGACGAACTCGATGTCGCTCTGCCAGGCATCGATGTTGGGGTAGTCTTCCGCCGCCAGGGTAGACAGGGAGAAACGGCTGCGACCGGAGCGAACAAGTAAGCGCTCACCATCTACATCTACCTTTATTTCTGCACCGTCTGGCAGGCCACGGATAATATCCACCAGCTTTTTGGCCGGCACCGTGATGCGGCCGTTATGGCTGGCGTCGGTGAGGGTCAGCTGGCCTATCAGTTCTACTTCGAGGTCGGTACCGGTCAAAGACAGCAGGCCGTCATTCACCTCGATCAGCACGTTGGCCAGGATCGGTAAGGTATGACGGCGCTCGACGGCGCCTGCGACCTGTTGCAAAGGCCGGAGGAGTTGTTCCCTGTTAATGACAAATTTCATGACCGATTTCCGCTATCAGGAAGACAAGGTTCGGATCAGGTTGGCGTAGTCTTCTTTAATGTCGTGGGAGCTTTCACGCAGCTCCTGAATTTTACGACAGGCATGGAGCACTGTCGTATGGTCCCTGCCCCCAAAGGCATCCCCGATTTCGGGGAGGCTGTGGTTGGTCAGTTCCTTGGCCAGGGCCATGGCCAACTGGCGCGGCCTGGCAACGGAACGGGACCGCCGCTTGGAGAGCAGATCCGCCACTTTGATCTTGTAATACTCTGCAACGGTTTTCTGTATGTTGTCGATGGTTACCAGCTTTTCCTGCAAGGCCAGCAGGTCGCGAAGGGCCTCACGGACAAAGTCGATGGTGATGGCGCGGCCGGTGAAATTGGCGTTGGCGATAACCCGGTTCAGGGCCCCTTCCAGCTCGCGGACATTGGAACGCAGGCGCTTGGCCACGAAGAAGGCCACCTCGTCAGAGAGGTGGATGCCGTGCTCTTCGGCCTTGCGCATCAAGATGGCAACCCGGGTTTCCAGCTCCGGCGGCTCTATGGCCACGGTCAGGCCCCAGCCGAAGCGGGACTTGAGCCTGTCCTCGACACCGTCAATCTCTTTGGGATAGCGGTCGGAGGTGAGGATGATCTGCTGGTTACCTTCCAACAAGGCATTGAAGGTGTGGAAGAACTCCTCCTGGGAGCGCTCCTTGTTGGCAAAGAATTGGATGTCGTCGATCAGCAGGGCGTCGACGCTGCGGTAGTAGCGCTTGAACTCTTCAATGGCGTTGTTCTGCAGGGCACGGACCATGTCCTGCACGAAGCGCTCGGAGTGCATGTACACCACCTTGGCGCCGGGCTTGTTGGCCAGGATAGTGTTGCCGACGGCGTACAAAAGGTGGGTCTTACCCAGGCCGGTACCGCCGTAGAGGAACAGCGGGTTATAGGCATTGCCGGGGTTGTCGGCCACCTGGCCGGCAGCGGCGCGGGCCAGCTGGTTGGACTTACCTTCGACGAAGTTGTCGAAGGTGTAGACGGGATTGATGTTGGAGCGGTACTGGACGTCGGGTTCCGGCTGCTGGGCAGGCTGTTGCCAACTGGGCACCAGCTTGGGCTTGGCCGGGGTATTGGGGCGCGGGGCGGCCTGCTGAGGAGCCTGGGCCTGGGGAAGGCTGCCGTTGCTGGCCAGCTTGCGTGAGCCCACCTCAAAATAAAGGGACGGGGCATCCTGGCCGCAAAGCTCACCCAGCAACTCGTTGATACGGCCCATGTATTTGTCCCGTACCCAGTCCAGTACGAAACGGTTGGGGGCAAACAGCGTCAGTACTTCGTCACCCAGCTCTACCTGAAGAGGACGGATCCACATGCTGAATTGCTGAGTTGGCAACTCATCCTGCAGCCTATCCAGACATTGCTGCCAAAGCGACGATCCCACGCTGACACTCCCCAAATAAAAGTCCGTCATTGTACCTGTTGTGCCGTCCCTTCGACACCTTTCACGCAGCGAAAAAGCGCCCTCCCAAGCGGGTTGGCCCGGGATGCATCACTACGGGGATCTAGAAGGACGGCAGGAAGGACATTGTTGACCACTAAGGGCGTCGAGATCAACCAGGATCATCAGGATCGTTACATTGATCCCAGGCTGATCTAGAATGTGCTGCGCCGAAAGAAAGGAGCCTGTGCAGATTTGACGCACTTAGGTGGGCTCTGTATAATTCGGCCTCTTTTTGTGGGCACTCCGCGGGGGCCAGATGGCCAATCCATCAAGCGGTACCCTGTGGTTTAACACTGACCGACGGAAATAACTATGCAACGTACTTTTCAACCCAGCGTAATCAAGCGCAAGCGTGACCACGGTTTCCGTGCTCGCATGGCAACCAAAAACGGCCGCAAGGTACTGGCTCGTCGCCGTGCCAAAGGTCGTGCTCGCCTGTCTGCCTGATCACTTGAGTGCCCAGCACAATCAAGTGTCCAAGCTGACCTATAGCCGGGAGTTACGTCTGTTAACTCCCGCGCATTTTCAAAGGGTTTTCGACAACCCTGTTCGCGCCTCCTCCCCCGAAGTCACCCTTTTAGCCCGCCATAACGATCTGGGTCATGCCAGATTGGGGCTGACAATCGCCCGTAAACAGGTTAAAAAAGCGACTTCCCGGAACCGTCTGAAACGGCTGACCAGGGAGTACGTGCGGTTACGTCAGGCGTCCTTACCCGATGCCGACGTCATCGTCATCGTCAAAAAACCTGCCCAGTTTCTGGAAAACAGTGACTACGTGGCCTTGGTGGACCGTTTATGGAAACTCTTGGCAAAGCGCTTGGCGCATGCCTGATCCTGCCCATCAGGCTCTACCAGCTGCTGCTCAGTCCCCTGTTGGGGCCGAACTGCCGCTTCACGCCGACCTGTTCCCATTACGCCATCCTCGCCATTAAACGCCACGGTCCCTTGAAAGGGAGTTGGTTGGCGGGCCGCAGGATACTAAAATGCCACCCTCGTCATCCCGGTGGTCATGATCCGGTTCCCGAACGCAAAACAAGAGAACATTAATCCATGGAATCCCAACGCTCCCTGTTGTTCTTCGGTTTGCTGGCGGTCAGCTTTTTGCTGTTCTCCGCCTGGCAGGAAGACCAGGCTCCCAAGCCGGCCCCCGCCGCCGTCACCGAAACCGTGCCGGCCGCAGGCACCGACTACCTGCCCAAGTCTGATGCAGCCGACGTAGTGCAGAGCGCTGCTGCGCCCTCTGAGTCCCGCATCATCCACTTTGGCAACGACGTCCTGTCCCTGGCCGTTGACACCCGTGGTGGCGACATCGTTGACGCCCAGCTGGACAAGTTCGCCGCCACCCAGGGCAGCGAGGAGCGTTTCGAGCTGCTGACCCGCACCAGCGACTTTGCCTACCTGGCCATGAGCGGCACCGTAGGCAATGACGGCGCCGACACCCGTGGCCGTGCCCGCCCCATCTACAACGCCGCCGAGCCTGTTACCCTGGCTGACGGCAGCCAGCAACTGGTGCTGAGCTACCAGGACGCCAAAGGGGTCACCTTCAAGAAGACCATGACCCTGGCTCCCGGCAAATACGTGGTCAACACCCTGGTGGAAGTACAGAACGGCAGCACCCAGCCCCTGGTACTGGAGCCTTTCGTGCAGATCCTGCGCTCCAACCACGAGCCTGATGGCGGCGCCTTCATGGCTCACTCCTATACCGGTGCCGTGTATTCCACCGAAGAGAAGAAATACGAGAAGTACAGCTTCGACGATTTCAAAAAGCGTGACCTCAAGCTGGCCACCGACAACGGTTGGGTCGCCATGCTGCAGCACTATTTCGTGACTGCCTGGGCGCCCAAGTCCAACACCGACATGCTGTTCTACACCCAACAGGCGGGTGACAAAGCCATCATCGGTGCCAAGACCCTGCCGGTGACCATAGCTCCCCAAGGCAGCACCAGCCTGAGCGCCGACCTCTACGTTGGCCCCAAAGACCAGGACGCCATGGCCGCAGTGGCCCCGCGCCTGGAGAAGACCGTGGACTACGGCATACTGTGGTTTATCGGTGAGCTGCTGTTCTGGCTGCTCAAGCACCTCCATGCGCTGGTGACCAACTGGGGCTTTGCCATCATCCTGCTGACCCTGATTGTGCGTGGTGCCATGTACCCGCTGACCAAGGCCCAGTACACCTCCATGGCCAAGATGCGCGCCCTGCAGCCCAAGCTGACCGCCCTGAAAGAGCGCTACGGTGACGATCGCCAGCGCATGTCCCAGGCGATGATGGAGCTGTACAAGAAAGAGAAGGTCAACCCCCTGGGTGGCTGCTTCCCGCTGCTGCTGCAGATGCCGATCTTCATTGCCCTGTACTGGGTGCTGCAAGAATCTGTGGAACTGCGCCACGCACCCTTCATGCTGTGGATCACCGACCTGTCCGCCAAAGACCCCTTCTTTGTGCTGCCGGTACTGTTCGTGCTGTCCATGTGGGTGACCCAGAAACTGCAACCCAGCACCATCGCCGACCCCATGCAGCAGAAAGTGATGCAGCTGATGCCGGTGATGATGGGTGCCTTCTTCGCCTTCTTCCCGTCCGGCCTTGTGCTGTACTGGTTGGTGAGCAACCTGGTGTCCATCACCCAGCAGCTCATCATCTACAAGGGCCTGGAAAAGAAAGGCCTGAAGTAACAAAAGGGCGGCGCAAGCCGCCTTTTTTGTAAGGAGTCCGCCATGTCAGAGACCATAGCCGCCATCGCCACCGCCACCGGCCGGGGTGGGGTAGGTATCATCCGCGTCTCGGGCCCCCAGGCCGCCGCCGTGGCCCAGGCCCGCCTGGGCACCCTGCCCAAGGCCCGCTACGCCCATTACGGCAACTTCCTGGACCAGGACGGCACCGTGCTGGACCAGGGCATAGCCCTGTATTTCCCCGGCCCCAACAGCTTCACCGGCGAAGATGTCCTGGAACTGCAGGGCCACGGTGGCCCGGTGATCCTCGACATGCTGCTAAAAGCGGTGTTGTCGGTGCCTGGCCTACGCCTGGCCCGCCCCGGTGAGTTTTCCGAACGGGCCTTCTTGAACGACAAGCTGGACCTGGCCCAGGCCGAGGCCATCGCCGACCTTATCGAAGCCAGCTCCGAACAGGCGGCCCGCAGCGCCGTGCACTCCTTGCAGGGGGACTTCTCCCGGCGTATCCAGGGCCTGGTGGAATCCCTTATCCACCTGCGCATCTATGTCGAAGCGGCCATCGACTTTCCCGAGGAGGAGATTGATTTCCTCTCCGACGGCAAAGTAGCCGGGGATCTTGCAGGCATCCGCGCCGAACTGGCGGCAGTCAAGGCCAGCGCCCGCCAAGGTAGCCTGCTGCGGGACGGCATGCGGGTGGTGATAGCCGGCCGCCCCAATGCCGGTAAATCGAGCCTGCTCAACGCCCTGGCCGGCCAGGAGCTGGCTATCGTCACCGACATCGCCGGTACCACCCGTGACGTGCTGCGCGAGCATATCCATATCGACGGCATGCCCCTGCACATCATCGACACCGCCGGCCTGCGGGACACCGGGGATGCGGTAGAGAAGATCGGCATAGAACGGGCCTGGGCGGAAATCGACAAGGCCGACCGAGTGCTGTTCATGGTGGATGCCCTGGATACCGACGCCACCGATCCCCACGCCATCTGGCCAGACTTTGTGGACCGGCTGCCAAACAGCCTGGGCATCACAGTGGTGCGCAACAAAGTGGAGCTGACCGGCGAAACCCCCGGCTTCGAAGACGGCATAGTGCGGTTGTCGGCCAAGACCGGGGCCGGGGTCGAGGCCCTGCGTGACCACCTCAAGGCGCTGATGGGCTTTGAAGGGGCCACCGAAGGCAGCTTCCTGGCCCGGCGCCGCCACCTGGAGGCCCTGGACAGCGCCGAAGGCCACCTGGACACCGGCGAAGAGCAGCTGCACGGCTTTGCCGCCGGCGAGATCCTGGCCGAGGAACTGCGCCTGGCGCAGCTGGCCCTGAGCGAGATCACCGGGGAATTCAGCTCCGACGACCTGCTGGGGCGTATCTTCTCCAGCTTCTGTATCGGTAAATAGGTAAGGCGCCATGTGGATCCCCTGTAGCGATGCGATGCCTGCAGATTTGGCGGTCGTCGTTGTGCTCTACCAGGGCGTTTGGCCCCACAGGGGCAACGGCGGCATAACCGATCTCTATGCGGTTGGGGGGAATTGGGTCCAGGTACCGCAAGGGGTTGTGGTGGTAGCCTGGATGCCGATACCCGACACCTCGGCCTTGCCGCTTTAACCAGAGCGGGTCTCAAACGGCGTGACAGGGAGGTCACAATGTTGAAGTCGATACTGAATGTTGTCTTATGGCTGATACTGGCAGCCCTGCTGCTTTGGAACCTGTCGGCGGTCCTTACCGACGCCTGGGCCCAAGGCAAAGGTGACCTGTTGAGCAGCCTCAGCAACCTAGGCAGGGTTACCTTCGAACACGCCCTGGGGCCCTTGGCCATCGCAGCATTCCTGGCCATGACAACGTTTCTCAGCGCCAGGTATAGGCAACGCCACCACAATCGCCTGTTAAAGCGCTTTCCCACACTGCACCAGGCCGACTACCTGCCCAACGCCCAGCAACCGCAACTGGCCATTTGCCCAGAGGTATTGCTGCTTTACCGGGAAGGGACCCCGGACCTTATCTGCACCGGCTCCCTCTGTTCCCTCTTTCTGGGTTGGGAGCATGACCAAGCCTATCTCAGGGCAGGCTACCTGGACGGAAGCGCCCTTCGCTACCATCTGCCCACTACTACCTCCTGGTTTGACTACCAAGACGCCTTGAACCGGGCTCTGCGTCGCCACTGCCCGGCCGTGGTCTTTTTCTCCGGGGAGCAAGCCGCGCCAAGTCCTTGAGGTAAATCCAATCAACTCAAGCTAAGATGGGGGCGCTTGATCCTTCTGACACATAAGGCGCGGCATGCTGCACGAGTTGGCCCTGGGAGGGCTCCTTTTCAGTCCACTGGTGGTCTTTGCCCTGCTGGCCCTGCTGATGGCCCTGGCAACCCGGTTGCTGCTGCATAAACTGGCTCTGGGCAAGTGGATCTGGAAGGATGCCTGGTTCGATGTGTCACTCTTTGTCTGTTACTTGGCCTTGGCCGTTTATCTGTTGGGGGACTAGGTCTTAGCTATGGTTCAGTTGCTTCGCGTTGCCGTAACCCTGTTGCTGATGGTGGCTGCCGTTTTTGCCGGCCGCTGGGTCTGGGACCACTACCTCTACTCCCCTTGGACCCGTGACGGCCGAGTCAGGGCCGAAGTGGTGACCATAGCCCCGGACGTGGGGGGCTGGGTGACCGAGCTCAAGGTGCACGACAACCAGGAAGTGAAGAAGGGCGACCTCATCTTCACCATAGACAGCACCCGCTACCAGGCCGATATCGCCGAAGCCGAGGCCCAGGTCGAACACCAACGCTATGCCTGGGAGCTGGCCAAACACCAGTACGAAAGGCGCCGCCAGTTGGTCAACAAGTCCGCCATCAGTGACGAAGACCTGGAGACCTACCGCATCAATACCGAGCTGGCCCTGGCCAGCTTCCGCCTGGCCGAGTCCCAAGTGGAAACCGCCCGCATCAACCTGGCTCGCACCCAGGTCAAGGCACCGGAAGACGGTACCCTGATCAACCTGGGCCTGCGCCAGGGCAACTATGTCAACAAAGGCACTCCGGTGTTGTCCCTGGTGAAAAAGGGCTCTTTCTACGTCACCGGCTACTTCGAGGAAACCAAGCTGCCCATGGTCAAGGTTGGCCAGGGCGCCGAAGTGCGGCTGATGAGTGGCGGCAAACCCCTGACCGGCCGAGTACAAAGCATCGCCAGGGGCATAGCCGATACCAACACCGCCACCAACAGCCAGCTGTTGCCCCAGGTGCAACAGACCTTCAACTGGGTCCGCCTGGCCCAGCGCATTCCGGTGGATATCGCCCTCGACCCCGTGCCACAGGACGTGGTGCTCAGCGCCGGCATGACGGTGTCCATCAAGCTGGCGGCCGACAGCGCCCCCTAACATGCTGCCCCCTGCCCTGGCCCTGTTGCTGGCCCCCGACAAACACACCCTGACCTTCGCGGCCAAGGGTGTGATTGCCATGGCCCTGGCGCTGTTCGTGTCCATGTACATGGACCTGGAACGCCCCTACTGGGCCTTGGTGTCGGCAGTGTTTTTGCAGATGCGGCCGGAAAGCGGCCTGGTTATCGAAAAAGGCCTCTGCCAAATCCTCGGCACCCTGGTGGGCGGCGGCGCCGGCATTGCCATTCTGGCGTACCTGATGCCCTACCCGGCCCTGGCCATAGGCTGCCTGGCCCTGTGGCTAGCCCTCAATTCCGCCGCTTCGGCCATGGTCCATCGCCTTAACTTCATCTACGGCTTTGCCATGGCCGGCATGACCGCCAGCCTGGTGGTGGTGCTGGTGATGAGTGACCCCGCCCATGCCGACAGCCAGGCGGTATTTGAGGTGGCTTCGGCCAGGGTGAGCGAAATCGTGGTAGGCGCCCTTTGCGCCACCCTGGTCAGCCTGCTGCTCTGGCCCATGCGGGTCAGGGGCGTGCTGCGGGACCATGCCCGAAACGTCATCAACCAGACCCTGGCCTACCTGGACCTGGAGCTGGACCCCCAGGGCTCCCACCAGGAGCGCCACCGCCACGCCGACGCCATCCTCGAGTCCCTTATCGCCCTTAACGACGATTCCAGCGCCGTGGTCTACGAAGGGTTGGACGGCGCCGGCAGGGCCCGTGCCGCCAACCTGCTCTGTCACAAGGTGCTGTCCCTGCTGGCGGTGATCCAGATCTTCGGCCGTTTTCGCCGCAACCACAGCGAACTGCTCAACGAGGATCTCCAGGCGCTGCTGGACAAACTGCGCCAGGCCTTCAAAGCCATGGCCGCCAGCCAGTCCTACCCTGATTGCTACAAATTGGCCCAGCAGCTGCGCCGGGAGCTGCTGCACTACCGGGCCGGCCATGAGGCCGGCACCCCCATACAGGCAAGGTTGGTGCAAACCTGCATGGAACTGGTGGGTGATCTGGTGATGGTGCTCAAGGCTTACGACGCCCTGGAGAACAGCGACCAGACCCTGCTCAAGGCTCCCAGCCTTGGCAGCTACCGTGACCCCCTGGTGGGCGCCATAACCGGTTTTCGCACCGCCGTGGTGTTTCTGATCGGCGCCTTCATCTGGATCCATTCCACCTCACCGTCGACGGTGATGCTGATGATATTGCCCCTGACCTTCTCGGTGATGTTCGCCAGGCTGCCGTCCCCCACCTATGTGCTGAGCCGGCTGCTGGTGGGGGTCTTGATCGCCATACCTGTGGCACTGTTCTTCGGCCTGGGGTTGTTGGCCCAAAGCAGCGGCGATTTCGAAATCCTGATACTGGTGCTGGCCGGCCCCTTCTTCATCGGCCTGATGGCCCTGGCCAACCGTGCCACCCTGCCCTACGGCCTGGGGTTCAGCATCCCCTTTACCATCCTTATCCAGCCCGGCAACCAGATGCGCTTCGCCGTGGACAGCACCCTGAGCACCGCCATGGCCATCTTCGTGGGCATCAGTATTCTCTACTGGGTGTTCAAGCTGATCACCGCTCCCGACAGCCTGTTGATGCAAAGGCGGCTGATCCAGGTCACCGGCCGGGACCTGGCCCAGATTGGCGAACATGCAAACGCCGAGCATTGGTTCAACGGCCGAATGGGGGAGCGGCTGATGCGCCTGTCCGGCTATGAGCAGGGCACCAGCAGCGGCAGCCGCCATATGACCGACCTGGGCCTGACCGGCCTCAACCTGGGCCATGTGTCCATTCGCCTGCGCCGCCAGCTTCAGGGCAACAAGGACCCCAGGGTCAAGGCCCTGCTGCGTCGCTGGCAACAAGCCCTGTCCCGTGCCTACCTGCTGGCCGCCAAGGGCCAGCTGGACGGCGACTACCGCCGCCACAGCCACTTTCTGTTGGTGGCTATCCGCAAGAGCGGCCAGAGTGCCCCACAATTAGAGATCATCGAAGGCATGATGGAACGCTTGGCCCTGACCTTCGAACGTACCGCCCACAGCCTGGCCAGCCCGCAACAACCCCAGCCCGCCACCGCCGGCTGAACCTCTTTGCCGCCTGAAGCTTCCCTGAACGGCAAGCCAACGGACTAGGCAAACGAAAAACATCACCAACGAAACTTGCCTGTTACAACTATCCTTTTAGCTACCCCAGAGTGAGCGGGAGTATCCGATGGCCGTCATGGCGCAGACAGGAGCTCTTAGCGAGAGGGAACTCGGCCAGGCACTGGTGCAGGCGGGTCGCCTTAGCGACACCGAGCTGGCCAGGGTCGAACATATGCGGCAAAGCCAGGGCAACACCGAGTCCCTGGCTTCGCTGCTATTGCGCCTGGGCATGGTGGCGGAGCGGGAACTGGCCCAACACCTGGCCGACTGGCTGGGGCTGCCCCTGGTGGAAGCCGAGCAATTCCCCACCGATCCCTTAGACGGCAGCCTCTCGCCCCGCTTTCTCAAGGAAAACCGCCTGCTGCCCCTGGCCGAGGACGAGCACAGTCTCACCGTGGCCATGGCCAACCCCCTGGACCAATTCGCCGTCAACGCCCTGGCCCTGTCCAGCGGCAAGGCGGTAGCACGCCAGGTGGCCCTGGCCTCGGAATTGGACAACGCCATAGAGCGCCTCTACAACCAGGCCCCGCCCCAAGCCGAAGCCGCCGACACCGTCAGCGAAGAGGACGTGGAGCAGCTGCGGGACATGGCCTCGGAAGCGCCGGTGATCCGCCTGGTCAACCTGCTGGTGCAAAAGGCGGTGGAACAGCGCGCCTCCGACATTCATATCGAACCCTTCGACAACCTGCTCAAGGTCCGTTACCGCATCGACGGCGTCTTGCAGGAAACCCAGGCCCCCACCATCAAGATGGCGCCGGCGGTGATCTCCCGCATCAAGATCATGGCCCACCTCAACATCGCCGAACGCCGCCTGCCCCAAGACGGGCGCATCAAGGTCAAGAGCCAGGGCCAGGAGATGGATATCCGCGTCTCCACCGTGCCCACCCTGTATGGCGAAAGCGTGGTACTGCGGCTGTTGAACAAGGAAAACCTGGTACTGGATTTTGCCAACCTGGGATTCAGCACCGCCAACCGCCAGCGCCTGGACAAGGTGCTGGCCCTGCCCAACGGCATGATTATGGTGACCGGGCCAACCGGCTCGGGAAAAAGCACCACCCTCTACACCGCCCTGCAAAAGCTCAACACCGCCGACCGCAAGCTGATCACCGTCGAAGATCCGGTGGAATACCAGCTGCAGGGGGTCAACCAGATCCAGGTCAAACCGGACATCGGCCTGAGCTTTGCCAATGCCCTGCGCGCCATAGTGCGCCAAGACCCGGACGTGATCATGGTGGGGGAAATGCGCGACCTGGAAACGGCACGGATCTGCGTGCAGTCGGCCCTGACCGGCCACCTAGTGCTGTCCACCCTCCACACCAACGACGCCGTCAGTTCGGTCACCCGCCTGCTGGAAATGGGTGTGGAAGACTACCTGCTCACCTCCACCCTGGTGGCGGTGATCGGTCAGCGCCTGGTGCGCCAGCTCTGTACCCGTTGCCGCGAAGCCTTCGACCCCCTGCCGGAAGCCGTCCGGGAAATGGGCCTGGCCAAGCTGGCGGGGGACCAGCCATTACGCCTTTACCGGGCCAGGGGTTGCAGTGCCTGCCAGGGTAGCGGCTACCACGGCCGGGTGGCCATCCAGGAACTGCTGCTGGTGAGCGACGCCATCAAGCGCCTGGTGTTGCGCCATGCCGACAGCAACGAACTGCTGGAGCAAGCCAGGGGCGAAGGCATGCTCACCATGTACGAGGACGGTTGCCTCAAGGCCATGGCGGGCATCACCAACCTGGAGGAGGTCCTGCGGGTAACCCAGGAAAACTGAGATGCCACAGTTTCGCTATAAGGCCGTGACCGACAAAGGCCAGCTGCAACAAGGGCAGCTGGAGGCGGCCAGCCGCGAGCAGGTGGTCAGCCAATTGCAGGCCCTGGGGCTTATTCCCCTGGAAGTGCGCCGCCAGGCCATCTGGGACCTGCAACTGGGCCGCCAGCGCCTGGCCCACCGGCTGGTGCTGCTGTTCACCCAACAGCTGGCCGCCCTGCTGGGGGCCGGCATCACCCTGGACAGGGCCCTGACCATCATGCGCCAGGTGGGCAACGACCAGGCCCTGGCCAGCCTCTTGGCCCAGCTCCAGGACGGCCTGCGGGCCGGTAAGTCCCTGTCGGCGGTACTGGCCGACCAGCAGGGCCGCTTTGACCGCTTCTACCTCAACCTGGTGCAGGCCGCCGAAGCTACCGGCGCCCTGGGCCAGGGCCTGACCGACCTGGCCGCCCACCTGGAGCGGGCCCAGGACCTTCGCGACAAGACCCTGTCCGCCTTTATCTACCCCCTTATCCTGCTGGCGGTATCGGGGCTGTCGCTGCTGATCATCCTCACCTACGTGGTGCCCCAGTTTGAACAGCTCTTTGCCGACATGGGCAAGGCCCTGCCCCTGTCCACCCAGGTGGTGATCGGCCTGGCCGACGCCCTGCGCCACTACGGCATCTGGATGCTGCTGGCCCTGGTATTGGCCATGAGCCTTGGCCAAAAGCTGCTGGCCGACCCTACCCGGCGCCTGGCCTGGGACAAACTGCGGCTCAGGCTGCCGCTGCTGGGCAAGTTGCTGCAAAAGCTGGAGATGGCCCGTTTCAGCCGCAGCCTGGGCACCCTGATGGCCGGGGGCGTGCCCCTGGTCAAGGCCCTGACCATAGCCAGGGAGGTCCTGCAAAACCAACAGATGAGCCAGGCCATAGGGGAAGTGACCCTGGGCATCAAGGAAGGGCGGCGCCTGGCCGAACCCCTGCAGGCCACCGGCCTGTTCCCGGCCCTGGCCCTGCAGATGATCCAGGTGGGGGAAGAGACCGGCCAACTGGACCAGATGCTGCTCAAGGTGGCCTCTGTCTACGACAGGGAAGTGGAAACCAGCCTGCAACGGCTGCTGGCGGTCCTGGAGCCGGCGATGATCGTCGGCCTGGGGCTCTTTATCGCAGCCATCATCATGTCAATCCTGGTGGCCATTTTGAGCATCAACGAACTGCCCCTGTAGGAGGCCCCATGCACCTTCAAGCGCCGCGCTACCGTTACCCGGGTTTTACCCTGCTGGAACTGCTGGTGGTCCTGGTGATCCTGGGCCTGCTGGCCAGCCTGGTCGGCCCCCAGGTGATCAAGCAGCTGTCCAGCTCCAAGACCAAGACCGCCGCCCTGCAAATAGAGGAACTGCGCTCGGCGGTGGAACTGTTCCGCCTGGAAGTGGGGCGCTACCCCACCAACAACGAAGGCCTGGACGCCCTGGTGGCCCGTCCCAGCGGCGTCACCATCTGGAACGGCCCCTACCTCACCAAGAAAGTGGTACGTAAAGATCCCTGGGGCAACGACTATCACTATCGCTTCCCCGGTGAGTACGGCGACTTCGACATCTACTCCCTGGGGTCGGACAACGCCCCCGGCGGCGAAGGGGAGGCCCAGGATGTGGGCAGCTGGCACTGAGCGCGGCTTCACCCTGCTGGAAATGATACTGGTACTGGTGATCGCCACCCTGGTACTGAGCCTGGCCGCGCCGCGCCTGAGCAAGCTGATGCCCGGCATGGCCCTGCGCGCCGACACCCAGAAGGTAGCTGCGCTGCTGCGCAAGATCCGAGCCGACGCCGTGGCCAGCGGCCAGCCCCAGGCCCTGCGCTGGGACCCGCAGTTGCACGCCCTTGTGCCGGACCAGGGCCAGCTCCTGCCCCTGGCGGCCGGGGTGCAATTCCACCCCAGCGGCCCCAAGGGCCCCTGGCGCTTTTATCCCGACGGCAGCAGTAGCGACTTTGCCCTGGAACTGAGTGCGGACGGCAACCAATACCGCATCGACGTGAACTGGCTGACCGGCAAGGTGAGCATCCATGATTAGCCAAAGGGGCTTTTCCCTGCTCGAAGTGCTGGTGGCCTTCGCCATATTGGCCGCTACCCTGGGGGTGCTGATGAGTATCTTCTCCCTCAGTACTCGCAGCTATCAAAGCGCCCACAACCGCCAGCTGGCCCTGACCCTGGCCCAGTCCAAACTGGCGGAGCTGGCCGCCCAGCCCAGGCTGAACCCGGGTTCGGACAGTGGCCGCCTGGAAGGCAGCTTCCGCTGGACCAGCAGGGTCAGGCCCTACACAGTGCCAGAGGCCTTCGGCCCCTTCGAACTCAAGGCCCTGCCCTTCGAGGCCAGGGTCACCGTCAGCTGGGGCGACAAGGACAGCCAGCAGGTCAGCCTCGACACCTTGCTGCTGGGGAGGCCACTGTGAAGCACGGCGGCTTTACCCTGGTGGAACTGCTGATCGCCCTGGTGCTGACCAGCCTGCTGGCGGTGCTGGTGTCCGGCGGCCTGCGCATTGCCACCCAGACCTGGCATAGCCTCTATGGCCGCAGCGACGCCCTGCAAGAAGCCTTGCTGGCCGAACAATTCCTGCGTGAGCTGTTGGCCGGCAGCAACGACATGCGCCTGCGCAGCGACGATAGCCGCACCCTGCAGGTGGTGATGTACGGCGACCAGCAACAGCTGATCTTCCTGGCGCCCCAACCCCGGCAGCTGGGGCCTTTGGGCACCCCTACCTGGTGCCAGCTGGCCCTGTTGGACACCGAAGACGGCCCCGCCCTGACCCTGACCCTGCTGCCCATGGACACCGAAGAAAACCGCATCAGTTGGCCGGACCTGGAAGAAAGGCTGCGCCAGGAAGGGCGGCAACTGGTGCTGACCAGGGCCGTCCAGGGCCTGCAGTTCGATTACTACAGGGTCAGGGACCGCCAGGGGGATTGGCGCCCCCAATGGCAAGGGGAAAACCAGCTGCCCGAGCTTATCCGCATCCAGTTCCAGGTGGCGGAAGAAAACCGCCTGTTCTGGCCGGCCCTCAGCATCCAACCCCAGGGGAAAGCCTATGGCCTTAAAAGTCCCAGCTAAAGGGGTGGCCCTGGTGGCGGTGCTGTGGCTGCTGGCCCTGCTGTCGCTGATGGCGGCCGCCCTCACCACCACCAGCCGCCTGGAGGGGCAATTGACCCTCAACCAGGACCAGACGGTGCGAGGCCAGGCCCTGGCCGAAGGAGCCATTCGCCTGGCCATGGTCAACCTGCTGCAACCGGCCACCCAGCAGCCCTGGCTGGCGGACGGCGGCATCCAGCAGATCAGCCTCAACCAGCAACAGGTGGAGCTGGCCATCAGCGACGAGAGGGGCAAGGTGGATATCAATAATGCCACCCCGGAACTGCTGACCCAGCTGCTGCTGGCCGCCGGCGCCGACGAGCAGGAGGTGCAGCTGGTGGATGTGATCCTCGATTGGCGCGACGGTGACGACCTGGTCAGCCTGCATGGCGCCGAAGATGCCGACTACGCCGCCGCCGGCCTGGATTACGGCGCCAAGGACGCCCCCTTCCAAAGCCTGGACGAACTGGACCTGCTGCTGGGCATGCCTGCGGCCCTGGCCCAGCGCCTGAAGCCGGCCCTGACGGTGATGACCCACGCCAGCACCGTCAACCCTCTCTATGCCCCGCCTCTGGTGCTGCTGGCCCTGGCCGGGGGCGACCAGACCCTGGTGGACAACTATGTCCAGGAAAGGCGGCGCAGCCACCAGCAGCATGTGACGCCGCCGGTCTTTCCCCTGGACTCGCCGTTGCTGGCCAAAGGCAGTAGCACCGGCCTCTACTACAGCATCAGCGCCCAAAGCTGGGTGGATGACCAACGCCCCTACGCCATGACGGTGCTGGTCAAGCGCCAGGGGCGTTTTCCCGACATGCCCTTCGACATCCTTAGCCAGGGGCGCACCCCGCCCTGGCCGGGAGGTGGTTCATGAACAGCGCCGCCAGCGATCTCAAGGCCCGCATAAGACCCTTTTGGCAATGGTGGACCAGCCAGCTGCAAGGACTGCTACCTGCTTCCTGGCGCCAAGCCTCGGGCCGCCACCACAAGCCGTTGATCATCAGCGCCCAGCCCGACGGCCTCCATTGGCTGACCGACAAGGGCGCCACCCCTTTGCTGGCAGACCAGCTCAGCCAGGCCCAGCAACAACAGCTGGCCACCCTGGCCCAAAAAGCCGGCAAGGTACTGTTGCTGCTGCCAAAAGAGCAGGTGCTGGCGAAAGTGGTGCAGCTGCCGGGGGCGGCCCGCAACCGCCTGGAGGAGGTGCTGCGTTTCGAGATGAACCGCTACACCCCCTTCAGCGCCGAGCAGGTGCATTTTGCCTTCAAGGAGCTGGGGTTGGACCGCAGCTCAGACCGTCTCAGCCTGATGCTGATGGTGGTCAGCAAAGACAGCCTGGCCCCGTTGCTGCAACAGCTTGACCTGCTGGGCCTGAAAGTCAGCGCCTTGGGGACCGACGCCCCCGACATGCCCACCATCTCCCTGGCCGGTAAACAAAGCCAGGGGCCGGGGCGCTTTGCCTGGCTGTTGGCCCTGGCCGCCCTGCTGGTCCTGGCCATAGGGCCCCTTGTCTGGCGGGAGAGCCGCATCCAGGAACTGCAAGAGCAGCTGGCCGCCCCCAAGGCCGCCGCCGAGCGGGCCATGGCAGTCAAGGCACAGATCAGCCTGCTGACCGACGGTGCCCAGGCCCTGGTGCAACGTAAACGCCAGCAGGTATCGGCCCTGGATCTGCTCAAGGAGCTGACCCAGCGCATTCCCCAGCACACCTGGATCAGCCGCCTGGAGGTCAAGGACCAGGAGCTGAGGCTACTGGGAGAATCGGCGGACGCCTCCACCCTGGTGGGGCTGATGGAGCAATCGCCGCTGCTGCAGGACGCCCGATTTATATCACCTGTCACCGTCAACCCCCGCAGCCAGCGGGAGCGCTTTGCCCTGACAGCCAAACTGCGGGAGGGCCAGCCATGATGTCCAACCTGCCGCCCCTGGTGCAGCGCCTGCTGGCCCTGCTGCTATTGCTGTTGTTGCTGTGGCTGGGCTACAGCCTGCTACTGGCCCCCTGGCTGGCCCGCTGGCAACAGGACGGTAGCGAGCTTGAAAGGCTGCAAAACCAGATTGAGCACATCAGCCGCCTGGCCGGAGAAGAAGACCAGCTCAAGGCGCAATTGGAAAGCCTGCGTCAGCGCAACCCGGCCGACGGCCTGTTCCTGCCCGAAACCAAGGCGCCACTGGCGGCCGCTCGCCTGCAACGGCTACTCACCAAAGCGGTAGAAGCCGGCAGTGGCCAGTTGGTCAGCACCCAGACCCTGACCACCACCGAACAGGGCGGCCAGCCCAAGGTCACCCTGGCCGTGGTTCTCAAGGGGGAAACCGGCGATCTGGTCGCCCTGTTGCACCAATTGGAGCAAAGCCGGCCCTTGCTGTTCGTCGACAACCTCACCGTCAGCGCCGCCCCGGTACCGATACGCAATGACAACAGGCCCGCCGTGCCGAGCCTGGATATCCGCTTTGAACTCACCGCCTACATGGGCAAGGAGCAGCCATGAGAATCCTCGTCCTGCTGCTGCCCTGCACCCTGGCCCTGGCCGCCGAACCGGCCCAGGACCTGCCGATGGTGCCGCCCCTGGACAGCTACAGCATCATCAACCAGAAGAACCTGTTCTCCCCCGACCGCCAGCCAAGGGGGAGCAACGCCAGCAGTGCCGACGCCCAGGCAATCAAGGGCAAATGGCTACTGTCGGGTGTGGTGATCCGCGACCAGGAACAGCTGGCGCTCTTTACCGAAATAAAGGGGCCGCGTCGGCTGACGCTGGCCAAAGGACAACCGCTGGATGACAACTGGCAACTGATCTCCATCCAACCCCAATCGGTTACCTTGCAAGCCGGGGATGAAAAGGTGGAGCTGGAACTCAAGGCAGCGGAGCGCCCCAAGGCCAGGAACGTCAGACCGCAAGACAACAACCAAAGGGACAACCGCAAGGGTCCCTAGAGAGGCGACGGAGGTCGATATGAACGGCAGCTCGTCAATACGCTTGACCCTGGCCCTGGTGTCGGGTCTGTTTATCCTGTCCTGCGCCTGGGCGCCAGGGGGTGACCACGCCAGGGACAATCCCCTGCGCAACGACAGCCCGGCACCGGTAAAAAAGCGGCCCAGCCTGTATGACCAGGCCAGGACCGGGGACGGTAGCTTCCGCTACTCGGATGCCGATCCCAACCCCCAGGTGGCAACACCGGTCCGCTCCGAGCTGTACCAGGGCTCGGGGCAGTTCGTGAATTTTTCCAACCAGACGGCGGGCCAACCCCCTGCCGAGGGGGATGTCACCCTAAACTTCCAAGGCACCGACATCAGTGAGGTGGTGAAAACGGTGCTGGGGGACATCATGCAGGTCAACTACAGCCTGGACCCGAAAGTCCAAGGGGCGGTCAACCTGCAAACCAGCAAGCCCATCGCCAAGGATGCCCTGCTGCCCACCCTGGAAACCCTGCTCCAGGCCAACGGCGCCGCCTTGGTGGAGAACCAGGGGATCTACAAAGTCGTGCCCTTGGACGGGGCCGGTGGGTCGGTCAGCCCCAGGGCCAAGCTGTCGGCCAACCGGGGTTACCAAATGTTGGTGATGCCCCTGCAGTACATTTCCGCCAAGGAGATGGCCAAGCTGCTGGAGCCCATCAAACCCAAGCAAGGGATTATCCAAGCCGACGAGCACCGCAACCTGCTGACCCTGGCCGGCACCCAGTCGGACCTGGTGAACCTGCGCAACACCATCAAGGTGTTCGACGTAGACCAGATGAAGGGCATGTCGGTGGGGCTGTTCCGGCTCCAGGCGGTGGACCCCAGTACCCTGTCCGCCGAACTGGAATCGGTGTTCGGTGACAAGGCCGAAGGCCCCTTGGCCGGTATGCTGCGCTTTGTGCCCATCGAAAGGCTCAATGCCCTGCTGGTGATCACCCCCCAATCCAAATACCTGCAGGACGCCCGCACCTGGGTGGAAAGGCTCGACAGGGCCGAAAACCCCAAGAGCCCCAGCATGTTTGTTTATTACGTGCAAAACAGCAAAGCCGGGCGCATGGCCGAAATGCTCAACCAACTCTTTGAAGGCCAGCGCAAAAACCGCCAGGACAGGCCACAAAGCACCAGGATCACCCCGGCCGCCAGTGAAGGCGACACCAGCCCCAGCGTTACCACCTCGGTGTCAGGGGGGCTGGACCCGTCCAGCCTGGACGTAGGGGAAGTGAGCATCATCGCCGACGAGGAAAACAACGCCCTGGTGGTGATGGCCACCGCCAGCGACTACGACAAGGTTTACAAGGCCATCAAGCGGCTCGACGTGCTGCCGCTGCAGGTGCTGGTGGAAGCCACCATAGTGGAGGTGACCCTGGAAGACGAACTGCGCTACGGCCTGCAGTGGTTCTTCACCAATAGCATCGGCGGCAAGAGTGGCCGGGGCGTGCTGGGTAGCGGCCTGCCCCTGGTCACCCCAGACGACTTCCTGCCCTCGGCCAGCTTCGAGGTGTTCGACGCCGCCGGTACCCGGGTGCTGCTCAACGCCCTGGCCACCGACTCCAAGGTCAATGTGGTGTCTTCACCCTCTCTGATGGTGCTGGACAACCATACTGCCACCATCAGGGTAGGTGACCAGGTGCCGGTAAGGACCTCCCAGACCACCAACACCTCCTCTGACCTGGGCAATGTCACCAGCACCATCCAGTTCAAAGACACCGGGGTGCTGCTGGAAGTGACCCCCAGGGTCAACTCCGGCGGCATGGTGGTGCTGGATATCCTTCAGGAGGTCAACGACGTGGCCCGCACCACCACCTCGGATATCGACAGCCCCACCATCACCCAAAGGCGCATCGACACGTCGGTGGCGGTACAGAGCGGTGAAACCCTGGTGCTGGGGGGCCTTATCCGCGAGAACAAGTCCAACGACAGCGGCGGTGTGCCTGGGCTGCGCCATATACCGGTACTGGGTTGGCTGTTCGGCTCCAAGGGCACCAGCAACCGCCGCACCGAGCTGGTGGTAATGTTGACTCCCACCGCCGTCGGCAGCCGCGAAGAAGCCCGTGAGGTAACAGAAGAATACCGCAGCAAACTCAAGGGGATGGATTTCTCCAACCTCTAAGCCCCTTCCAAATACTGACAGGGCGCACAGCGCCCTGTTTCTTTTCCGATACAGCCATTCATCAACTAAACCCCAAGCTAAACAAGCAGATACCTATAGAAAGGCTTTTTGTCGTTACAGGCCTGCAACAAAAGCCGGGGTGGTTGCCAGGGGAAATCATCCTTTATCCATTTAATTCAATGGGTTGCCAAAGAGGCACGACTGTTGCCTACAGATAAGCCGCATTTTCCGGGTAACCGGACGGGCTTCGACAGCAAATGCCTGCAGTGTTGTTGAGCGACATCCCTGTCGAACACACACAAACTCCCCCGGATCCCAGGCGGCCAGACCACGGCAATGGAAGCGGCCAACAGGGTGGTGAGGGGAACAGGCCTACCGGCAAAAAGCCGGTTTGGCCCTTTGGAGGTTGCATATGCAAAGTTCCATCTCTTCAATAAGATGGCTCACGACAGGACGCCTTGCCAGCTTCTGGCTGGTGCTTCTGCTGGGCCTCTTCGGGCCACCGGCTTTCGCCGCTGACCCAGACGGCGTCGCCTTTACCCAGGAAGGTTGTAACCTGGACCACGGCGGCACCATATCTTTCCCCGGCGGGCCAGCCTCTGTGCCCATCTGCAGCGACAACGGCTACACCACGGGTAACCTGGGTAAGAGCTGGAGTGAGCTGGACCTGGTGCCACACCGTCTTACCACCAAGACAGGCCCCAATGACCCTTCCCAAACCTACAAACTGCGCGTCGGCGGCGACAACCTGCTGAACGGCTATGAAGGTTGGGACGTCATTACCGTACCGGTGATCAATGCCGCCAAATCCGCCGCCAGCTGCCAGTTGGTGAGTGTTGGCCCCATTGAGAAAACCCCCGGTGTCATCGGCGGCGTGGAAACCACCATCAACCGGCTTTTGGAGATCCACCAGGAACCCAACACCACCTGCGTATTCGACTATGCGCAGCGCTTGGCCCTGGGCGCCCACCTCTACAGCGGGTCTTCCTTGCAGTCCCAACTGCTCAAGGAAAACTTCGACAGCATAGGGCAGCGCACCATCTCCCTGCCGGTCGCCGAAATCGCCCCGCAGGAACTGAGTAAGACCATGTCTGCCACTCAGGACTCCGCCTACGTTTGGGAAGTCACCAAGGAAGCCAACCCGGCCAACCTTGCCTTTGGTGACAGCTGCCAACTGGATCAGGGCGACTTTAGCAAACAGACCGAAATCACCGTGTCCTGGCAAGTGGTGAACACCACCCCCGGCATGGTCAAAGTGATGACCACGGTCAAGGCCACCAACCCCTCAACCCGCGACATCAACGTCAAAGCCACCGACAAGATCTACGGTGACCTGGGCATGGGGGACGAACTGCTGGATACGGTAGTCGGCATGGAAGTGCTGGTACCGGCTGGCAGCATGGTGGTGGTGTTGGAACATGAATTCGACGCTCCCGCCAACGTCAGCAATCTCCATGACCTGGCCAGCGCCCAATACATTGACCTCATCACCATGGTTCCGGTACCCGGTACCACCACAGCCGAAGCCAGTGCCGATATCCAACAAGGCCAGCTGCTTAACGCCACTGCCGTTATCACCGACGAAGAGAACATTTCAGGTACAGGCCTGAGCTTCTCGGTAGACAGCTTCAGCGGCGCCGGCGGTAGCTTTATCGGCTACAACCAAGGGGATGAAACCACTGGTCCCGTGGTCTGGGAATCTGCTGTTCAATCCGGTGCCGGTTCCGTCACCTTCGTGAAAACCGTGTACCTGGACGAGCCCCGCATCACCAGTGGCGTACTGTCAGACACCGCCACCCTTAATGCTTCTGACGGCTTCTCCGACAGCGACAGCGCCAGCGTCGACATCAGCTCCGATGCCTACGTCAGCCTGACCATCAACAAAACCCTGAGCGAAGACATACTGCAAGGGGCCGAAAGCGCCACCTTCGACTTCGACATCAACGGTCCTGATGGCATGGCCTCTGCCTCCATTACCCTGCTGGCAGGGGAAACCTCAGGGCAGCAAACCCTCAACAACCTGTCACCCGGCCTGTACGAAGTGACCGAGTTGCCCACCGCCGGCTTCACCGCCGTCAGCAACTTCGACTCGGACAACATCGTACTGCCCAACTGTGCAGGCAGCGTTGATTTCACCAACAACCCCGACAAAGCCAAGGCCAAAGTGGTGAAAGTCACTGTACCGGCCGGCTATGAAGACGGTTGGGCCTTCAACCTGAGTGGCCCCGGTGTCAACGAAAACGGCGTCACTGCCGGTGGTCAAATCGCCTTTAGCGCCGATTTGGGCGAAGGCAGCTACACCCTGACCGAAACCCAACAAGCGGGCTGGGATCTCACCGGTGTTACCCCGCCTGCTGGCGGTGCCGGCGATATCGGCGCCAAAACCTGTAGCTTCAGCGTGAACCTCCCTGGTGATGCCAACCAGACCTTCACCTGTACCTTTGAAAACACCAAACGTGGCCAAATCATCCTGGTGAAAAACACCTTCGGTGGTGACGGCACCTTTGACTTTACCCACAGCATCGACGGCCTGCTTAACCAGCTGACCACCTCAGGTGGTACCGCCTCTGATGCCTCCGACCCCCTGCTGCCCGGCACCTACAGCATCGCTGAAGTCGTTCCGGCCGGTTGGGATTTGACCAACAGCTATTGTGACGACGGCTCAGACCCGGCCAACATCGGTCTTGAAGCCGGTGAAACCGTCACCTGTACCTTCGAAAACACCAAACGCGGGATGCTGATCGTCGAGAAAATCGCCCAAAGCACCGCAGGCGTGCCCTTTGAAGCCAGAGACTTCGACTTCTTCGGTACTCAAGGCAACTTTGCCTTGACCCCCAGTGGTTACGGTCCGGCAGGCAAAGACAGCACCTCCTTCGAAGTGGTCCCCGGCGCTTACCTGATAGGTGAGAGCGGCCCCGGAGCGCCCTGGTCACTGTCCAGCATCGTCTGCGACGACAACAACAGTGCCGGCGATACCCTAAGCGGCGAAGCCCTGTACAACGTTGAAGCCGGTGAAGTGGTTACCTGTACCTTCACCAACGAACGTGGCCAGGCTCCCGGTATCATCCGCATCGTCAAGGAAAGCATCGGCGGAACCGACCTGTTCGGTTACACCGCTACCTTCCCGCCCTTGGCCTTCGACCTCGACACCACTGTGGTTAACCCCAACCAAAGCGACTTCAACGTTGCGGCCGGGGTCTACACCGTGACCGAGAACGATCCCAATGCCCAGGGTTACGACCTGATAGGCCTGGTGTGCGTCGATCCTAAAGACGGCGTCAACCCACAACCCACCAGTTGGGACCTGGGTACCCGCACCGCCACCATCAGCGTCGACGACGGTGAGCTGGTGGTATGTACCTTCACCAACCGCAAGCGCGGCAAGATCATCCTCAAGAAAGTCACAATCGGCGGCGACGGCGACTTTGACTTCAGCGGTGAAATCAACACCACGCTGCAAAACGGTGGCATGGACATGAAAGAAGTCCTGCCGGGTTCTTACAACATCACAGAAGCCGACCAGGTAGGTTGGGATCTGCTGAGCATCAACTGCGACGACGGCGACAGCAACGGCAGTGGTAACACCGCCACCTACAATGTTGCTGCCGGTGAAGTGGTTACCTGTACCTTCACCAACCAGAAACGCGGCAAAATCATCGTCGTGAAAGAAGCCGAGCCGAACGACACCGGCGTGGCCTTCGACTTTACCAGCAGCTACGGCGCACCCTTCGCCCTGATGCATGGTCAAAGCAACGACTCCGGCTGGTTGCTGCCTGGCAGCTACGGTGTCGGTGAATCCGTACCCGCAGGGTGGGATCTCACTGCCTCCAGCTGTGACGACGGCTCCAACCCGGGCAATATCGGCCTCGCCCCTGGTGAAATCGTCACCTGTACCTTCCACAACGTACAACGTGGCATGGTCGACGTAGTGAAAACCCTGGCCGGTATGGACCTGGCCGCAGGTGAGCAATTCACCTTCGAGCTCCGCCTCGGTGACGCCACTGGCGGCGCCATCGCCAGTGCGACAGCGGCAGGCCCGCTGGCTACCGGCGAGTCCGTCATGTTCAGCTGCAACGGCGACAGTGAAAACTGCACCAATGTGGGTGGCATGGCCAAACTGCGGATCTACGACGGCGGTGGGGCTCCCATCCAGTACGCCTTCTGCGAAACCAACATGCAACCGGGCTGGGCCAACAACAGCCTGGACGGCGACACTTGGTTCGTACCTGGCGGTGGTAACCCAGACGTAGACAACTCTACCGAATGTATCAGCTTCACCCTGATGCCCGGTGAGACCAGGACCTTCCATATCGATGACGTGCCCCCGCCCGGAGGCGACGCACGGACCATCGGCTACTGGAAAAACTGGACGTCTTGCGACGGTAAAGGCCACCAAGACTGGACCATGGACCAAAACCTGCCCATCACCCTGTATCCCGGCTTCACCCTGGGCGACGCCGATCCGACCAATGCGGACCCGGATTGCGCCTACGTGATAGACCTGCTGGATAAACGGGATGTGGCGGACGAAAGCGTCATTAAAGATGGCAAGAAAATGGCCAGCGACGCGGCCTATGGCCTTGCCGCCCAGTACGTTGCCTACCTGCTGAACCAGAACGCCGGTGCCGCAACCTGCCCGGCTGCCAGTAATGCCGCCAGCCAAGCCGCTACCCTGTTGGGCAGCATCAGCTTCGACGGCCACGGCAGCTACTTCGGCAAAGGCAAAAAAGGCCAAGGGGACGCTGCCCTCGCCAATAACCTGGCTGGCATCCTCGACGCCTACAACAACAACCAGCTCTGCCCCTGAGAAGGCTTGAGCAAAGAAAAACGGCGGGTTAACCCCGCCGTTTTTTTATTTGTTGCGTTTGCCCTTGTCGCTGTTACCGCCGCCGCCATTGCTGGTCGAGCCGATGCTGACAGTAGCGGTGCTGCTCAGCTTGCCATCACTGATCTGGTAGCTGAAGCTGTCGCTGCCCTTGAAACGGTTACCCGGGGTGTAGGTCAGGGTGCCGTCGGCGTTGAGGCGCACCGAGCCTTTGTTGCCCTGGCCGATAGCGGTCACCTTGAGGCTGTCGCCATCCGGGTCCGAGTCGTTGGCCAGCACCGCTATCACCACACTGCCGCCGCTGGTGGTGGCGCTGTCGTTGACCGCCACCGGGGCACGGTTCACTGCCGCCACGTTGACGCTGACTGTGGCGCTGGCATTGCCGCCTTTACCGTCACTGATGCTGTAAGTGAAGGTCTCGGTGCCGCTAAAGCCACTGGCCGGGGTAAAGACGATGCTGGAGCCCACAATGCTGGCGCTGCCGTTGACGCCGCTGGTGCCGGTAATGGTCAGGGTATCGCCGTCCGGGTCGGAGTCGTTGGCCAGCACAGGTATGGTCACAGATTGGCCAGCATTGGTGGCAGCGCTGTCGGCCTGAGCCACAGGGGCACGGTTGGCGGCGCTGACCGCCACGCTCACGGAGGCGCTGGCGCTACCGCCTTTGCCATCGCTGACGCTGTAGTTGAAGGTCTCGGTACCGCTAAAACCGCTGGCCGGGGTAAAGACGATGCTGGAGCCGGAGATGCTGGCGCTACCGTTGACGCCACTGGTGCCGGTAATGGTCAGGGTATCGCCGTCCGGGTCGGAGTCATTGGCCAATACCGGGATGGACACAGACTTGCCGGCGCTGGTGGCAGCGCTGTCGGCCTGAGCCACAGGGGCACGGTTGGCGGCGCTGACCGCCACGCTCACCACAGCGCTGGCGCTACCGCCTTTGCCATCGCTGACGCTGTAGTTGAAGGTCTCGGTACCGCTAAAACCGCTGGCCGGGGTAAAGACGATGCTGGAGCCGGAGATGCTGGCGCTGCCGTTGACACCGCTGGTGCCGGTGATGGTCAGGCTGTCACCGTCCGGGTCGGAGTCATTGGCCAGTACCGGGATGGACACGGACTTGCCGGCGCTGGTTACAGCGCTGTCGTTGACCGCAACAGGGCTGCTGTTGGCGGCGCCGACAGCAACGCTGACATTGGCGCTGGCGGTGCCGCCTTTACCGTCACTGATGCTGTAAGTGAAGGTCTCGGTGCCGCTAAAACCGCTGGCCGGGGTAAAGACGATGCTGGAGCCGGAGATGCTGGCGCTGCCGTTGACACCGCTGGTGCCGGTGATGGTCAGGCTGTCACCGTCCGGGTCGGAGTCATTGGCCAGTACCGGTATGGACACGGACTTGCCGGCACTGGTAGAGGCGCTGTCGGCCTTGGCCACAGGGGCTTGGTTGGCACTGCCGCCGGCCATGGGATAAACCAGGGACACGGTTTTACCGAAGGCGCCGCTGAAGGCCGCCAGATCAAAGCTCTGGTCGCCGCTGGCGGTGCTGGGTGAAGTCAGCATCAAAGTCGCTGTGCCGGTCTGGCCCGGGGCCAGGGTCTGGTCACGGCCGAAGATGCTGGCCTTCCAACCCTCGGGCAGGGGCAAGTCCATGGAGAAGGTGTTCTTACCGCAGCTGGCGGCGTCATTGTTGGTGACCTTGACGCTATAGCTCAGGGTGGTGCCGGGAGCCACGTCACCTGTGGTGCTGGTGGTCACGCTGACGCTGGGGTCGCTGAGCTGGCACTGGAAGCCGGCGCCGGTCTGGCTGGTGCTGACCAGCACTTCGGCGTAATCGGGGCTGATGTATTGGGTGCTGATGCTGATGCCGGTGCTGGGATCGGTAAAGGTGTTACCGGTTTCCAGGGCCGAGTACCAGAAGTAGCTTTCCTGCTGGGCGTTGGCATCCAGCAGGTAGGACGAATCGGCATTACCCTGGACGGCGCTGTGGATCAGCACGCCGTTCATGACGTTGGCGTTGTTCTTGATATAGCTGTCGTAACCCAGGTCCTGGCGGAACTCCACGAAATACCAGGATTGGTTACCGGTGGCAGCATCGATGCCTTTGGGGATACGCAGGGTCTTCACACCCGGGGTCTGGGTGTCGGACAGAGGCATAAGCTGGTAGCTGCCGGAGCCGGTTACGGTTTCGATATCGTCTTGGCTCAACCAACCGATACGGTCTTTCTGGAAGGCGCTGAAGTGCGCCTGGCCGGTACCCATGGTGTCGATGGGGTCGCCGTATTCCACGGTAGAACAGCTGCTGCCCAGGGTATCGCTGCCGCATTCCAGGGCATGGGCGTGCTTAAGGCCCAGGTTATGGCCAAGCTCGTGGGCGACCTTGTGCCAGAGGATGGTGCCGTTCATGTAAACGGTGGTCTTGGCGCCGCCGATACCGGCAGAGCCGGAATAGGCACAGCTGGTGCTGTAGGGCATGGCATAGATCACCCGACTGTAGGCGTCCACGTCTATGCCGTCGGCCTTGGCCAGGGCATTGGCCTGGGTAGCCACATCCGGGGAGTCGCACTGGGTTTTGCTCAGCGGCAGGGTGTACCAACCGGTCACGTCACCGGCCAGCCAGGTTTTGCCGCCGGAGTTTTCCTTGAAGAAGTCGTTCACCTGGCCAAAGACGCTTTGGCGGGCCTGGTCTGTGGTCCAGGGGGTGGAGGTGTCGTCACTGTAGTTGGCCAGGATCACCAAGGTGCTTTGCTCACCCAGGGAGGGTCGGGTCACGGCTTTGGCCGGCAGGGCGGCAAACAGGGCAAGCACAGCGCTGGCAACCAGCGTCTTATTGGTCAGGGAAAGTACGGAACTCAAAAGGATCTCCTCCGTCGAAAACGAAGAAAGATCCTCGGCAGGCAACGCCCGAGAACAGGATACTCTCTTTCGGCAGCCAGGCGTCCCCGGTGGGGCCCTTGGCTTTGCGTCCCCCGGTTACCCGGGGTTTGCCTTTTCAGGAGAGGATCTTTCTTGAATAACTACAGGCCTCGGAGGGGGTCCGCTCCGACTGAGTCAGCACCGATCCGGCTGACGGCAGTAAGGCCCCGCATTGGGCGGAGCGAGGCGAACATTAGCACGGCCTTAATGAATAAAAAATAAACACCAGCGGATGCTTTGGCGGGCGCCGTGCCTAGCTGGACGGCGGGAGTGGCGCTAACAGATTGATGGCAAAGTGAACTACTGGTAGGAGGAGCGTCCAATTCATTTACGTATTCTGCGCCTCGGATCACGATCCTCGTCCCACAGCTGCACCGGGGTGTCTTCCAACAACTCCACCAGGGTGCGGTAACTCCAGATCAGCAACCCTCTGTGGGAGATACCGGGTTCGTCGATCACGGCGGCCAACCGGGCCAAACGACGCTGTTGTAATGTATCACTCTGGGACGCCATAGGTACTTGTCTCCCCATAACCACCAGAAAGTAAGGCAAGCTTTAGGCCAAAAAGGTAATCAACTGACTGTTAAGGAAAAAACCAAATTATTCCCAGGCTGGGTGGACAATTCTGTCTCAGATCCGAAACAAAGACCGGTCAGTTGAGCTTATGCTTGTCCAGCAGGCGGTACAGGGTAACCCTGGACACACCCAACAGCCGCGCCGCTTCCGATACGTTATGCTGGGTCTGGGCCAATGACAGCACCACGGCCTCCCGCTCCGCCTGGTTACGGGCCTCCTCCAGGCTCACCACCTTGCAGTCGCCCCCCTGGCCATTGAGACCTAAATCTTCCGGGCTTATCAGGCGATTCTCGCTCATCACCAAGGCTCGGCGGATACGGTTGATCATCTCCCGCACGTTACCGGGCCAGCTGTAATGGCTGATGGCCATCAAGGCCGGCTGGCTGAAACCCTTGGCCTTGGCGTTGTGGTCCAGGCTGAATTTCTGGAAGAAGAAACGGGCCAGCAGCTCCACGTCACCGATACGCTCGCGCAAGGGAGGCACCAGCATGTTCAGCACATTGAGCCGGTAGTAGAGATCTTCGCGAAAGCGCCCTTTGGCAACGGCTTCTTCCAGGTTGACGTGGGTGGCGGCGATGACCCGTACATCCAGGGGCACACTGCCCTCTCCCCCCAGCCGTTCTATGGTGCCTTCTTGCAAGAAACGCAGCAGGTTGACCTGTTGTTCCAACGGTAGATCACCGATTTCATCCAAGAAGAGGGTGCCGCCCTGGGCCATTTCCAAACGCCCAAGCTTGCGGCGCATGGCGCCGGTAAAGGCGCCCTTCTCATGGCCGAAAAGTTCGGATTGGATAAGGGTATCCGGCAGGGCGCCGCAGTTGACGGCCACAAAGGGCCCCCTTTTACGGGTCGAGCGCTGGTGAATGGCCCGGGCAATGAGCTCCTTGCCGGTACCACTTTCGCCGTTGATCAGCACTGGCGCTTCCACGGCGGCCACTTTGCGGATCTGCTGGAACACCTGCAAGATGGCGGGGCTGGCCCCTACCATCTGGCACTCGTCCAGGCTGGAGAGCTGGCGCTCGCCGATGTCCTTTAAGCGGCTGATACCGTAGGCGTGACCCAGGGTGGCGCGCAGATAATTGCACTTGTCGTCCAACGGCAAGGTGTAGAAGTCATAACAGTTTTCGTAAATGAGCCGGCAGAATTCCTGGTTATCCAGGTCTTCGGCGCTGGTCAGTACTATCCAGACGGGTGCCCTGTTGTCACAAAGCACGTCTTCCAGTTCTTCGCGCTGGCGTTCACCCAGTTGGCAGACCCTGGCCAAACCCACTTCATAGCCATTTTCAGCCAAGAGGGCCCTGGCCTTGGCAGGGCTTGTGACCCTGTCCAACTGCCAACCTTGCAAGCGAATATCATCGACGGCTGTTGTGAGATCCAAAAACAGTGCTTTTCTTTGCCCCTCCTGTCCCTGGCTAGGCCAATCGCATTCGACTTTTCTCACGTCGTTACCACTTAGACCTGGGATCCAGTCTCAGAAGTTTAGACCTAGGCATTTTCATAAAAGCCTGGCATCAAAATGCATTCATCGGTTGTTCATTATTCAGACAGGGTCTCACGACGACGCCAGGCCAGACTATGGTTAAGACAGTCTCCTATTGGTTTACGGGCCATGTACAACAGCTACTTTGGACTGGCGGAATCGCCATTCTCCATTGCGCCTGATCCCCGTTACCTGTACCTGAGTGAGCAACACAAGGAAGCGCTGGCCCATCTCTTATACGGGATCCGCAACGACAACGGCTTTATCCTGCTGACAGGTGAAGTGGGCACGGGTAAAACCACGGTATGCCGCTGCCTGCTTGAGCAACTGGGGCCACAGACGGACCTGGCCTTCGTGCTCAACCCTACCTATTCGGTGCTGGAGCTACTGGCCGCCATCTGTGACGAACTCCATGTGCCCTATCCGGCCCAAGACCGCTGGCTGAAAACCTATATCGATGCCCTCAACGAACATCTGCTGCGCAGCCATGCCCTGGGGCGCCATACCGTTCTGATCATCGACGAAGCCCAGAACCTCTCCGGGGAGGTGCTGGAACAGCTGCGTCTGTTGACCAACCTGGAAACCAACGAGCGCAAGTTGCTGCAGATCATCCTGCTGGGCCAACCGGAATTGCTGGATATCCTGGCCCGCCCGGAACTGCGCCAACTGTCCCAACGGATAACCGCCCGCTTCCATCTGGGGCCGCTGGGTCCAATGGAAGTGGCCGCCTATGTCCAGCACCGCCTGGCGGTAGCCGGCCTTGAACAGCCTCTCTTCCCGCCGGCCAGCCTTAAGCGCCTCTACCAACTATCCAAAGGTATCCCAAGGGTAATCAACCTGTTGTGTGATCGCGCTCTACTAGGTACCTACACCCAGAGGGGGACCAAGGTCAGTGTCGCCACCCTCAACCAAGCAGCAAGGGAACTCAAAGGCGAGCAGTCCAAGCCCAGCTCTCAAAGGCTCTGGTGGTTGTTGGCTGCTCTGGCCGCCTCGGTGGTGGCCGCACTGGTTCGCTTTGCACCGCCACCTTGGCTTGAGCCCAACCTAGCCCAGGCCAGCCCGCCAGCAGAACCACACCCCCTGGAACAACCGGCCGAGCCTTTGCCACAGCCAAGCCCCCAGGAGACGCTGATCCAGGCCCCGTCACTGGTGCCGGACCCGCCGGTTGAGTTCGACTGGCAATGGCCAGCGGCCTTGGACCCGGCGTTAAGCCAGGCCATCGCCTACAAGATGCTGTTCGCCGCTTGGCACCTGGACTACAAGCCAGCTGAGCAGCCTGTGGTTTGCCAGTTCGCACGGGCCCACGGCCTGGGCTGTTTTGGGGAGTCGGGAGACTGGCAGATGCTGAGCAACCACAATAGGCCGGCGGTAATCGGCCTTAGTGAGGGGGGCGTAAACTACGCCGCCGCCCTGCTTGCCGTTGAAGGAGATTGGGCCGATATCGCTTTTGGTGACCGTAAGGCCAAGGTGCCCCTCAAGGACCTGCAGCGCCGCTGGGACGGAAGCTACCAGCTGTTATGGCGCCAACCTCCCGAGTACAAGGAACCGCTCAAGCCTGGCAGCCAGGGGCTGGCGGTGGCCTGGCTTGAACACCAGCTGGCCCAAATCGACGGCAGGGCCGAAAGGCCTCTGGTGGACAACCTCTACGACTTCACCTTGTTTCGCAATGTCAAAGCCTTCCAGTTTCGCCAAGGGCTTGCCGCAGACGGGGTCGTGGGCCCGCAAACCAGCATCCGCCTGACCAGCCTCACTGACGGCAGCGTGCCGCTGCTAGTAGGCCCGGGAGACTGACCATGTCCTACATACTGGAGGTGTTGAAACAATCCGAGCGCCAGCGCCGGGGCACGGATCCCCAGCCCAGGTTGGACACGCCCCCCCTGGTTCCCAGTCAAAAACCGGCCTCCAACAAAAGCTGGCCCTGGGCCCTGGCCAGCCTGGCGCTGGCTGTCCTGGTCTGGCTTTGGCTGCAAAACCCCACCCAGCCTTTGCAACCCTCAGCTACCCCTTTACCGGCCCAAAAAACGCCGGAGCCCAAAGCGCAAACGCCACCCCAGGTTCTGCCGCCATCACCACCTAAGGCAAGTAGCACCAAGTTGGCCCTGGACCCCAGCACTATGGCACCGGTCACCCTGGACCCGGCGCCAAAGGCAGTGGAGAAAGCAGAAGTTACCCAGGCGCAGCTGCCCCGCCAATTGCCGCAGTCAGAAACGCAGCCGATGGCTGAAGAACCGCAGATGGCACCCGAATCGGTACAACCCAGCCTCCCCAGTTGGCGGCAATTACCGGTCGAAGTGCAGCGCCAACTGCCGGCTCTAGTGATCAGCGTTCATATCTACGCGCCACAGCCGGCCCAGCGTTTAGTGAAGATCAACGACAAGCTATACAGAGAAGGAGCCGATCTGGGCGGCGGCCTGACCCTGGAAGCCATCACCCCCCAAGGGCTGCAACTGGCTTACCAGGAGTGGCACTTCACCATGCCAGCCCGCTAGGCGGTATCATGGGGTATTGCAAAGAAGGAGGCAGTACCTTGTCCACTATCCATATTCTGGTGGGTTCCACCCTTGGCGGCGCCGAATACGTAGCCGATACCTTGGCCGAGCAATTGCAGGCTGCCGATCACCAAGTGGCGATCCACCTGGATCCCAACCTGGAGGATCTCCCCCATGCCGGTACCTGGCTGCTGTGCAGTTCAACCCATGGCGCCGGCGAGCTGCCAGACAATATCCAGCCCTTTGCCGAGCAGCTGGCGCAGCAGCCCGATCTCAGCGCCGTGCGCTTTGCGGTATTTGCCCTGGGTGACAGCAGCTACGACACCTTCTGCGAAGGGGGCAAGCAGTTGGAAACAGCCATGTTGGCCTGCAAGGCTCAATCACTCTGGCCCAGGCAAGACATCGACGTGCTGGATGAACAGCTTCCTGAAGAATTGGCCAGCGCCTATCTGACCGAACAGATCGGCAAACTGTGATCCACAGCACCGATCACTTGTGCACAAAGATTGTGGATATCCTTTGATCCTGTAGGTGGAAAACCCTTGTTTATTCACTTAACAAGATCCAGTCCTACCAGGGGCTGTGAATAACTAGCCAAGTTGATCCCAGGACATACCGTCCAGGATCAACGGCTATCAACATGATCCGATCTCACTCAAGATCCTGCCCTTATTGATCTTTTTCACCTTACCCACAGATCGGGCGGGATCTAATAGATCAAAATATAAAGGATCTTTAAAAAAGATCTTTGATCTAATGCTTGATCCACCGCTGGATCCGCGACTTGGTGAGAGCCTGACGAAGGAGTACAATGTCGGGCTTTCTCCAATCAGGCGTTGAGGTGTCAAATGGGTAACCCGCATCACTTTGAAGTGATCGTTGTCGGTGGCGGCCATGCCGGAACCGAAGCCGCTATGGCAGCGGCCCGCATGGGGCGTAAGACCCTATTGCTGACCCATAACATTGACACCCTGGGCCAGATGTCCTGTAACCCGGCCATAGGCGGTATCGGCAAGGGGCACCTGGTTAAAGAGATCGACGCCCTGGGTGGTTTGATGGCCACCGCCATCGATCACGGTGGGATCCAGTTCCGCACCCTCAATGCCTCTAAAGGCCCTGCGGTCAGGGCAACCCGTGCCCAGGCGGACCGTGCCCTGTACAAGGCGTTTGTGCGCAGTGCCCTGGAGAACCAGCCCAACCTGACCCTGTTTCAGCAGCCCTGTATCGATCTGATCGTCGAAGGGGATCAGGTCAAAGGGGTTCTGACCCAGATGGGCCTGAAATTTTTTGCCCCGACCGTGGTGCTGACCGTAGGGACCTTCCTTGGCGGCCGCATCCACATTGGCCTGGACAACTTTGAAGGGGGCCGTGCAGGCGATCCGCCGGCTAACGCCTTGTCCCGCCGCCTGCGGGAGTTGCCGTTCCGGGTCGATCGCCTGAAAACCGGTACCCCGCCTCGCCTGGATGCTCGCACCATCGATTTTTCAGTGATGGAAGCCCAGCCTGGTGACGATCCGACGCCGACCTTCTCCTTCATCGGCAGCCGTACCCAGCACCCCACCCAGATCCCTTGTTGGATCACCCACACCAACGAGAACACCCATGAGGTGATCCGGGGCAACCTGGACCGAAGCCCCATGTATGCCGGTGTTATCGAAGGCATAGGTCCCCGTTATTGCCCGTCCATCGAAGACAAGGTGGTCCGTTTTGCCGACAAGCAAAGCCACCAGATCTTCCTGGAGCCCGAAGGCCTCACCACCCACGAGGTCTACCCCAACGGCATTTCCACTTCCCTGCCCTTTGACGTGCAGCTGGACATAGTCCACTCCATTCGCGGCCTGGAAAATGCCCACATAGTGCGCCCCGGCTACGCCATCGAGTACGACTTCTTCGATCCCCGGGACCTGAAAAGCACCCTGGAAACCAAGTTCATCAAAGGCCTGTTCTTTGCCGGTCAGATCAACGGCACCACCGGCTACGAAGAAGCCGGTGCCCAGGGCCTGATCGCCGGCCTCAACGCTGCCCGCCTGGCCCGTGACGAGGAAGGCTGGAGCCCACACCGATCCGACGCCTATGTGGGGGTATTGATCGACGATCTGTCCACCCTGGGCACCAAAGAGCCTTACCGCATGTTCACCAGCCGCGCCGAATACCGGCTGCTGCTGCGGGAAGACAACGCCGACCTGCGGCTGACCGCCAAAGGCCGCGAACTGGGCCTGGTGGACGATGCCCGCTGGCAGGCCTTCAGCGCCAAAGTGGAACTCATTGAGCAGGAAGCCCAGCGCCTCAAGGGCCAATACGCCCACCCGGGCAGCCCTCAGGCAGAGGCCCTCAATGCCCTTTTGAAAACGCCTCTGACTCGGGAGAACAGCCTGGAAGAGTTGCTGCGCCGCCCGGAAATGACCTACGACGCCCTGATGGCCATCGACGGTTTCGGCCCGGCCCTTGGCAACGATCAGGCTGCCGAACAGGTAGAAACCCAGATCAAATACGCCGGTTACATCGAGCGCCAGAAAGACGAGATCGACAAGATCCTCCGTAACGAGCACACCCTGCTGCCGGCGGAGCTGGATTACACAGACGTCAAAGGCTTGTCCAACGAGGTGATCAACAAACTCAACGACGCCAAGCCCCAGACCGTTGGCCAGGCGTCGCGGATCTCCGGCGTGACCCCGGCAGCCATTTCACTGCTGTTGGTTTACCTGAAAAAACAAGGACTTTTGAGACGTGACAATGCTGCGTGAGCGTCTGGACGAGCTGCTGGCCCAAACCAGCCTGGTGGTGACCGATCATCAGCGTGAGCAGTTGGTCAAACTGGTGCAGGCCCTCGACAAGTGGAACAAGGCTTACAACCTTACTTCGGTGCGCGACCCCCTGGAGATGGTGGCCAAGCACATAGTCGATAGTTTGGTTGTGAGTCCTTACTTACCTCAGGGTTCATTGATTGATGTAGGTACAGGCCCGGGATTGCCCGGTCTGCCCCTGGCTATCATCAATCCGGACAAGCCCTTCGTGCTGCTGGACTCCCTGGGCAAGCGCATCCGTTTTATCCGCCAGACCTGCCATGAGCTTGGCATCAAGAACGTCACCGCCGTCCAAAGCCGGGTAGAGGAACATCAGCCTGAGCAGCCCTATGCCGCCGTGCTGAGCCGCGCCTTTGCCTCCATCCAGGACATGCTGGACTGGTGCGGTCACCTGACCGACGCCAATGGCGCTTTTTTGGCCATGAAAGGTCAGTATCCTGAAGAAGAATTGAACGCCCTGCCCAAGAATGTACAGGTTCGCGCCGTATATCCCTTAGAGGTGCCCGGTCTGGATGGTCAGCGTCATCTGATCGCGCTAGGATACGCTGATACCGTATAAATCGATAAGGGACGACAGTGGCAAGAGTAATCGCCGTAGCCAACCAGAAAGGTGGTGTTGGCAAGACCACCACCAGCGTAAATCTGGCTGCCTCACTGGCGGCTACCAAACGCCGGGTGCTGCTCATCGACCTGGATCCCCAAGGCAACGCCACCATGGGCGCCGGTGTGGACAAGTACGAGGTGCCCAGCACCGTCTACGACCTGCTGGTGGATGAAAAACCCGTGGAAGAGGTGGTGGTCAAGGACACTGTCGGTGGTTTCCACCTGATCGCGGCCAATGGCGACGTTACCGCCGCCGAAGTGAAGATGATCGAGTTTTTTGCCCGTGAAGTGCGCCTGCGCAAGGCCCTGGAGCCGGTGCAGGACCAGTACGATTACATCTTCATTGACTGTCCACCTTCCCTGAACCTGCTGACCGTCAATGCCATGTCCGCTGCGGACTCGGTGCTGGTGCCCATGCAGTGCGAATACTATGCCTTGGAGGGGCTCACCTCCCTGATGGACACCATCAGCAAGCTGGCCGCAGTGGTCAACCCCAAGCTGCACATCGAAGGGGTGCTGCGCACCATGTACGATGCCCGCAACCGCCTGGCCAATGATGTGTCCGATCAGCTTAAAGCCCACTTTGGCGACAAACTCTACCGCACCGTCATTCCCCGTAACGTGCGCCTGGCCGAAGCCCCCAGCTTCGGGGCGCCAGTGATGTATTACGACAAGGCTTCCAACGGTGCCAAGGCTTACCTGGCCCTGGCCGGCGAGATCCTGCGCCGCCACGACGAAGATGCATCGGAACTGCTGGCAGCCAGCGGACAGTAAGGGATGACCATGGTGAAAAAACCCCGCGGATTAGGACGAGGCCTGGACGCCTTGCTGGCCACCAGCAACGCCAGTCGTGATCGCCAGGAAGAACAAACCGAGCAGCCCCAGGTTGCCGCCCCTGCTACCCAGGCCGGCAAGGAAAAGGAACTGCGCCGCTTGCCGGTGGAATGGCTGCGTCCCGGTAAATACCAGCCCCGCCGTGACATGGCCCCCGACGCCCTGGAAGAGCTGGCCAGCTCCATTCGTGCCCAAGGGGTTATCCAACCCATAGTGGTGCGCCCGGTTGGTCCCGAACAGTTCGAGATCATTGCCGGTGAACGGCGCTGGCGCGCCTCCCAGATGGCCGAACTGGACCAGGTGCCCTGTGTGGTGCGGGACGTACCAGACGATGCTGCCGTGGCCATTGCCCTGATCGAGAACATCCAGCGCGAAGACCTTAACGCCATGGAAGAGGCCGTTGCCCTCAAGCGGCTGATGAGCGAGTTCGAGCTGACTCACCAGGAAGTGGCTGACGCCGTGGGCAAGTCCCGCGCCGCCGTCACCAACCTGCTGCGCCTCAACTCCCTGAACGACGACGTCAAGCGCCTGCTGGAGCATGGTGACCTGGAAATGGGCCATGCCCGCGCCCTGTTGGCCTTGACCGGCGACGGTCAGAGCGACGCCGCCCGCCTGGTGGCCGGCAAGGGCCTGTCGGTGCGTGAGACCGAAAAACTGGTCAAAAAGCTGCTGGAAGGCAAGCCGGCCAAGGTCGAGAAAAGCGTCGACCCCGATATCCGTCGTCTGGAAACAACCCTTTCCGAGCGTTTTGGGGCCAAGGTTGCCATCAATAACGGCACCAAAGGCAGCGGCAAGGTCGTGATCAGCTACGCCTCTTTGGACGAGCTGGACGGCATCCTGGCGCACCTCGGGGTGTCTGAGCAGGGTTAGTGTTACTAATACCGGCTTGAACAAGATTTCCCTGATAAAGCGGTAAAAAAACAAATTAAAGCGCCATTAGTGGCGCTTTTTTTTGTTGGCTCAGGGTTTTGTAGTAAAGAAACATCAATTTAACAGAAAGACTTAGGGGGTCGCCGCCGATGCCTGCCGCAGTTTGGGTAAGATTGGGGTGGAAGCTAAGGAAAATGCGGGCTTAGCCTGCACAAAAACCTGAACGAATCGGCCCCCTGTCCACATGGGGCAAATGTGGTTCCCGATTTGCAATCAGATTGCAAAACGGTATACTTTCGCCAGTTTTTTGGCCCCTCGTGACAAAAAGGCATTTTTCACGAGTGAGTGGAGAAAAAAGTGACGAACAGATTGGCTGATGCCGGTCGCCAGCAAGCCTATCGCCTGGTGGCGCGCCAAGCTCTGGTTGTTTTCGTTGCTGTGATCGTGATTGCTGCCGGTTGGGGATGGCAGGCGGGCTATTCGGCGCTGTTGGGCGCCCTGATCGCTGTCCTTCCCAACCTGCTGTTTGCCCGTATCGCCTTCCAACAGGCTGGCGCGCGGGCCGCCCGACAAGTGGTACACGGCTTCTACAAAGGCGAAGCCGCCAAGATCGGGTTAACCATATTGCTGTTTGTCATTGTGCTGAGCTGGGTTCCTATTCGCGTGGGAACCCTTTTTGCCGCCTACGGTATAGGGGTTTTGGCACAGTGGCTGGCGCCGGTTTTGCTTCAACGAAAATAAACGGGACCGACAATGTCTGGGAATACTGAACTGACAACGTCCGGGTACATCCAGCACCACTTGACCAATGCGACAGTGGGTGAAGGATTTTGGACCTGGCACATCGATACGCTGATTGTCTCCGCCGTTCTGGGTTTGATCTTTGTGGGCCTGTTCCGCATGATCGCCAAGAAAGCGGACACCGGCGTACCTGGCAAGCTGCAATGCTTCGTCGAAATGATCATCGAGTTCGTGGATACCTCGGTAAAAGAGACCTACCACGGCCGCTCCAAGCTGATCGCCCCTCTGGCCCTGACCATCTTCGTGTGGATCTTCCTGATGAACTTCATGGACCTGATCCCCGTCGACTTCCTGCCGGTACTGGTTCAGAAGATTGCCGAATGGGGCTTTGGTGCCGACCCGCACCACGTCTACTCCAAAGTGGTACCCACCACTGACATGAACACCACCTTTGCCCTGTCTCTGGGCGTGTTCGTGCTGATGCTGATCTACTCCGTGGCCATCAAAGGCGTCGGCGGCTTCGTCAAGGAGCTGACCCTGCACCCCTTCAACTCCCCGAACAAGCTGGTCCAGGCGCTGTTTATCCCGGTGAACTTCCTGCTGGAATCCGTCACCCTGATCGCCAAGCCCATCTCTCTGGCGCTGCGTCTGTTCGGTAACCTCTACGCAGGTGAGCTGATCTTCATCCTGATCGCCCTGCTGCCTTGGTATGGCCAATGGTTCCTGTCCGTACCCTGGGCCATCTTCCACATTCTGATCATCACTCTTCAGGCCTTCATTTTCATGATGCTGACCATCGTGTACCTGAGCCTGGCGAGCGAAGACCATTAATAACGCTGTTTTGTTTTTAACCATTAACCATTAAAACTGGAGAAAACCATGGAAACTATCGTTGGCTTTACCGCTATCGCTGTTGCGCTTCTGATCGGTCTGGGTGCCCTGGGTACTGCTATCGGTTTCGGCCTGCTGGGCGGCAAGTTCCTGGAAAGCGCTGCTCGTCAGCCCGAACTGGCTCCCATGCTGCAGGTTAAAATGTTCATCGTTGCCGGTCTGCTGGACGCCGTAACCATGATCGGTGTTGGTCTGGCCCTGTTCTTCACCTTCGCCAACCCCTTCCTGGCCCAGGTGAACGGTTAATATCAACGGAAACGCCTCCCATCCACCGATTTAGAGGAGACCCGTTGTGAGTATCAACGCTACCCTTCTCGGCCAGGCGATTGCCTTCATCATCTTCGTGCTGTTCTGCATGAAGTATGTGTGGCCGCCGCTGATCCGGGCGATCGAAGAGCGTCAGAAGAAGATTGCTGACGGTCTGGCCAGCGCGGACCGCGCTGCCAAAGATTTGGAGCTTGCTCAAGCCAAGGCGACTGACACCATCAAGGCCGCCAAGGCCGATGCCGGTGCCCTGATTGAACAGGCTAACAAGCGCAAGGCGCAGATCATCGAAGAGGCTCAAGCTGAAGCCCTGGCCGAGAAAGCGAAAATCCTCGCTGCCGGTCAAGCCGAAGTGGAAGCCGAGCGTGTGCGGGCTAAAGAAGACCTGCGCAAGCAAGTTGCTGCTCTTGCCATTGCCGGCGCCGAGAAGATCCTCGAGCGTTCCATTGATGAAGCTGCACACCGCGACATTCTCGACAAGATTGTCGCCGACCTTTGATAGGGGGAGCCATGTCTGAGCTGACTACCGTTGCTCGTCCCTACGCCAAAGCGGCTTTTGATTTTGCGGTCGAGAAATCAGCCGTGGATAACTGGGCAGCCATGCTGCACTTTGCCGGTGAAGTGGCCAAGCACGAGAAACTGCAGGCCCTTTTCGCCAGCAACCTGGGCACCAGCCAAAAAGCCGATGCCTTTATCCAGATCTGCGGCGAGCAATTGGACGCAAGCGGCCAAAACCTGATCAAGGTGATGGCTGAAAATGAACGCCTGCCGGCGCTGCCGGCAGTCGCAGAGCTCTATGCCGAGCTGCGTCATGAGTACGCGAAGGAAGTCGAGGCCGACGTTAAGTCCGCCGTGGCCCTGAGCGCTGACGAGCAAAGCAAGCTGAGTGCTGCGCTGGAGAAGCGTCTCGCACGCAAAGTTAAGCTGAACTGCAGCATAGACCCGTCCCTGATCTCCGGCACCCTGGTACAAGTGGGTGACCTGGTGATCGACAGCTCCGTAAAAGGCAAGCTGGGACGTATGGCTCACTCGCTGCAGTCCTGATTGGGGAATAGAGCATGCAACTGAATTCCACCGAAATCGCCGAGCTGATCAAATCCCGTATTGAACAGTTCGACGTCGTCAGTGAAGCGCATGACGAGGGCACCATCGTATCCGTGTCCGACGGTATCATCCGCATTCACGGCCTCGCTGACGTCATGCAAGGCGAAATGATTGAACTGCCTGGCAACCGCTACGCCATCGCCCTGAACCTGGAGCGTGACTCCGTGGGCGCCGTGGTAATGGGTCCCTATGCGGATCTGGCCGAAGGCGTTAAGGTCAAGTCCACCGGCCGCATCCTGCAGGTACCGGTAGGCCGTGGCCTGCTGGGCCGTGTGGTCAACACCCTGGGTGAGCCTATCGATGGCAAAGGTCCTATCGAAAACGACGGCTTCTCCCCGGTTGAAGTGATCGCCCCCGGCGTAATCGACCGTCAAGGCGTAGACCAGCCCCTGCAAACCGGTTACAAGGCTATCGACGCCATGGTACCGGTAGGCCGTGGTCAGCGTGAGCTGATCATCGGTGACCGTCAGGTAGGTAAAACTGCCCTGGCCATCGACGCCATCATCAACCAGAAAGATTCTGGCGTGAAGTGCGTGTACGTGGCTATCGGTCAGAAGGCCTCCACCATCGCCAACGTAGTGCGCAAGCTCGAAGAGCACGGCGCCCTGGCCAACACCATTGTGGTGGTTGCCTCCGCTTCTGAAGCGGCTGCCCTGCAATACCTGGCCCCTTACTCTGGCTGTGCCATGGGTGAGTACTTCCGTGACCGTGGTGAAGACGCCCTGATCGTATATGATGACCTGTCCAAGCAGGCCGTTGCCTACCGTCAGATCTCCCTGCTGCTGCGCCGCCCGCCGGGCCGCGAAGCCTACCCGGGCGACGTTTTCTACCTGCACTCCCGTCTGCTGGAGCGTGCCTCCCGCGTTAACGCCGAGTACGTAGAGAAGTTCACCAAGGGTGAAGTGAAAGGCCAGACCGGTTCTCTGACCGCCCTGCCGATCATCGAAACCCAGGCCGGCGACGTATCTGCCTTCGTACCGACCAACGTGATCTCCATTACCGACGGCCAGATCTTCCTGACCACCAACCTGTTCAACTCCGGCATCCGTCCGGCTGCTGACCCGGGTATCTCCGTATCCCGTGTAGGTGGTGCTGCTCAGACCAAGATCATCAAGAAGCTGTCCGGTGGTATCCGTACCGCTCTGGCTCAGTACCGTGAACTGGCGGCTTTCGCCCAGTTCGCCTCTGACCTGGACGACGCCACTCGCCGCCAGCTGGATCACGGCCAGAAAGTAACCGAGCTGCTGAAGCAGAAGCAGTACGCCCCCATGTCTGTTGCAGAAATGGGTGTGTCTCTGTTCGCCGCTGAGAAAGGTTACCTGAACGACGTCGACGTCAAGAAGGTTGTCGCCTTTGAAGCTGCCCTGCTCTCCTACATGCGTAGCGAGCACGCCGAGCTGCTGGCCAAGATCAATGTGAAAGGCGATTACAACGACGAGATCGAGTCAGGCCTCAAGGCTGCCCTGGACAAGTTCAAGGCTACCCAGACCTGGTAATTCGCCGGGCGGGCCAAGGCCCGCCCCCCGTTGATAACGGAGTAAAGCATTATGGCCGGCGCTAAAGAAATTAAAGGCAAGATCGCCAGCGTCAAGAGCACTCAAAAGATCACCAAAGCCATGGAAATGGTGGCGGCTTCCAAAATGCGTCGTGCGCAAGACCGCATGGCCCATAGCCGCCCCTATGCCCAGGCTATCCGTCAGGTGATCGGCCATATCGCCCGAGGCAACCTCGAATACCGCCATCCCTACGTGGATGAGCGCGAGGCCAAACGGGTGGGCTACATAGTGGTCTCGACCGACCGTGGTCTTTGCGGCGGCCTGAACGTTAACCTGCTCAAGAAAGTCACGGCTGATGTCAAACAGTGGCGTGAGAAGAGTGTGGAAGTGGACTTTGCCGTGATCGGCTCCAAGGCCACTGCCTTCTTCAAACGCCACGGTGGCAACCTGTTGGCTCAGACCTCGGGTCTGGGCGACGAGCCGGCCCTGTCTGACTTGATCGGGTCCGTCCAGGTCATGTTGAAAGCATTTGATGAAGGTCGTATCGACCGTCTGTTCCTGGTGTACAACACCTTCGTTAACACCATGAAACAGGACGCCAAGATCGACCAGCTGCTGCCTCTGCCCAAGTCTGATGACGAGCAGATCGCTCACCGTTGGGACTACCTCTATGAAGGTGAGCCCCGCGACCTGCTGGACACCCTGTGCAAACGCTATGTGGAGTCCCAGGTGTATCAGGGCGTGGTGGAAAACCTCGCTTCCGAGCAGGCAGCACGGATGGTCGCCATGAAGGCGGCTACCGACAACGCAGGCAACCTCATCAACGATCTGCAACTGGTGTTCAACAAGGCCCGTCAGGCCGCGATCACCCAGGAGCTTTCCGAGATTGTTGCCGGTGCGGCAGCCGTTTAAGGCAAACATCCGAATTCACAGTTCAGAGGAAACATCATGAGTACAGGTAAGATCGTACAGGTCATCGGTGCTGTGGTGGACGTGGAGTTCCCACAAAACGCTGTACCTCAGGTATACGAAGCCCTGAAACTTCAAGTTGAAGGTCATGAGCTTAACGGCCTGGTTTTTGAAGTCCAGCAGCAGCTGGGCGGCGGCGTGGTACGTACCATCGCCATGGGTCCTTCCGAGGGCCTCAAGCGCGGCATGACCATCAATGCCACCCAAGAGCCCATCCAGGTACCGGTTGGTACCCAGACCCTGGGTCGGATCATGGACGTACTGGGTAACCCCATCGATGAGAAAGGTCCCATCGGTGAGGAAGAGCGTTGGTCCATCCACCGCGCTGCCCCCAGCTACGAAGAGCAGTCCAACAGCTCCGAGCTGCTGGAAACCGGCATCAAGGTTATCGACCTGGTTTGCCCCTTCGCCAAGGGTGGTAAAGTCGGCCTGTTCGGCGGCGCCGGTGTAGGTAAGACCGTCAACATGATGGAGCTTATCCGTAACATCGCCATCGAGCACAGCGGCTTCTCCGTATTCGCCGGTGTAGGTGAGCGTACCCGTGAAGGTAACGACTTCTACCACGAGATGTCCGAGTCCAACGTACTGGACAAGGTATCTCTGGTTTACGGTCAGATGAACGAACCGCCGGGCAACCGTCTGCGCGTCGCCCTGACCGGCCTGACCATGGCCGAGAAGTTCCGTGACGAAGGTCGTGACGTACTGTTGTTCGTGGACAACATCTACCGTTACACCCTGGCCGGTACCGAAGTATCCGCTCTGCTGGGCCGTATGCCTTCTGCCGTAGGTTACCAGCCTACCCTGGCCGAAGAGATGGGCGTGCTGCAGGAGCGTATTACCTCCACCAAGACTGGCTCCATCACCTCCGTACAGGCCGTTTACGTACCTGCGGATGACTTGACTGACCCCAGCCCTGCCACCACCTTCGCCCACTTGGACGCGACCGTGGTACTGAGCCGTCAGATCGCCTCTCTGGGTATCTACCCGGCCGTTGACCCGCTGGATTCCACCAGCCGTCAGCTCGACCCCCTGGTCGTTGGCGAAGAGCACTACGGTGTTGCCCGTGGCGTACAGACCGTTCTTCAGCGCTACAAAGAGCTGAAAGACATCATCGCCATCCTGGGTATGGACGAACTGTCCGAAGAAGACAAACTGACTGTGGCCCGCGCCCGTAAAATCGAGCGTTTCCTGTCTCAGCCCTTCTTCGTTGCCGAAGTGTTCACCGGCTCCCCGGGTAAGTATGTCTCTTTGAAAGACACCATCCGTGGCTTCAAAGGCATCCTCGAAGGCGAGTTCGACCACATGCCTGAGCAGGCCTTCTACATGGTTGGTAGCATCGACGAGGCAGTCGAGAAAGCCGCTAAGCTCTAATAGGAGGAGCTAATGGCAGCGATGACGATACAATTGGATGTGGTGAGCGCCGAGAAGAAAATTTTCTCCGGTCTCGTTGAGAGTATCCAGGTCTCCGGTGAATGGGGTGATTTGGGTGTGCATTATGGCCACGCGCCTTTGCTGACCCACCTCAAGCCCGGTGTACTGCGTATGGTCAAGCAGTTTGGTGACGAAGAGCTGTTGTATCTGTCCGGCGGCGTCCTTGAGGTTCAACCCAATGGCGTAACCGTACTGGCTGATACCGTTCTTCGTGGTAAGGACATTGACGGCGACGCGGCCGAAGCCGCCCGCCAGCAAGCCCTTAGCAACATCACTGCCCAGAGCCACGACTTCGACTATGCCGAAGCCATGGCCGAACTGGCCCAGGCCGCAGCCAAGCTGCGCCTGTTGGAGCTCTTGAAGAAGAACTGAGCACCCTCTCGTGAATGAAAAAGGCGGCCAACTTGGCCGCCTTTTTGTTTTTCGCTATGCTGCCCGCCTGTTTTGAAAAGGTTGCCTCCATGGATCTGCACATCGTCATTCTCGCCGCGGGTAAAGGTACCCGTATGCGCTCCCAGCTACCCAAGGTGCTGCACGGCATTGCCCAAAAGCCCATGGTCAAACATGTGATAGACGCCGCCCATGAACTGGGGGCAGCCGGTATCCACCTGGTCTACGGCCATGGCGGCGAATTGATGCAAGAGCGTCTGGCCGACGAGTCGGTATATTGGGCCCTGCAGGCCGAACAGCTGGGCACCGGCCACGCCGTGGCCCAGGCCATGCCGGCCGTGCCGGACGACGCCCTGGTGCTGGTGCTGTACGGCGATGTGCCTCTTATTCGCCCCCAGACCCTCAATACCCTGCTGGCCGGGCGCCAGCCAGGTGGCCTGGCGCTGCTGACCGTGACCCTGGACAATCCCAGCGGTTATGGCCGCATCCTCCGTGAGGCGGGCGCCGTGGTGGGCATTCGCGAGCAAAAAGACGCCAGCGCGGCGGAGCTGGCCATCAATGAGATCAACACAGGCATCATGGCCGCCGAAGCGGGCGATCTCAAACGTTGGCTGGGGAGCCTCTCCAACAACAACGCCCAGGGCGAGTATTACCTTACCGACATCATCGCCATGGCCCATGGCGAGGGCAAAACCATTGCCACCGCCAACCCCCTTGATGCCATGGAAGTGGAAGGGGCCAACAACAGGGTACAGCTGGCTGCCCTGGAGCGGGCCTACCAGCAGCGCCAGGCAGAACAGTTGATGCTGAGCGGTGCCACCCTCCGTGACCCGGCCCGCATCGACGTGCGCGGCGAGGTCAGTGTCGGTGAAGACGTGCTGGTGGATGTGAACGTCATCTTCGAAGGCAAGGTGACCATCGGTAATAAGGTCATCATCGACAGCGGTTGCGTGCTCAAGGACTGCACCATAGGGGACGGCAGCCATATCAAGGCTCAGACCCTGATCGAAGGTGCCAGCGTTGGTGCAAATTGCACCCTGGGGCCCTTCGCTCGCCTGCGCCCCGGCGCCGTGATGAAAGACGACAGCCACGTGGGCAACTTCGTGGAGATGAAAAAGGCGGTATTGGGTGAAGGCTCCAAGGCCAACCACCTCACCTACCTGGGGGATGCCGAGATTGGCAGCGGCGTGAACATCGGTGCCGGCACCATCACCTGCAACTACGACGGCGCCAACAAGTCCCTGACCCGTATCGAAGACGGCGCCTTTATCGGTTCCAACAGTTCCCTGGTGGCGCCGGTGACCATCGGCAAGTACGCCACTGTGGGGGCCGGTTCCACCATCGCCAAGGACGTAGCCGACCAGCAACTGGCGGTAGCCAGGGGCAAGCAGCGCAATATCGACGGCTGGCAGAGGCCGGTGAAGAAAAAGTAAACCAAAGCGGCCAACAGGCCGCTTTTTTATTGGCCGATAAGTTTTGTTTTGCTAGCATAACTTTCAAATCGAAACTTTATTGTCTTCCATGGCTAAACGAAACACCCTCCAGCGCCGCCATACCATATTGCACCTCCTGGAACAGCAGGGCGAAGTCTCGGTAGAGCAGCTCTCAAGCCACTTCGCCACCTCGGAAGTGACCATCCGCAAGGATCTGGCCGAGTTGGAACGCAATGGCCTGCTGCTGCGCCGTTACGGCGGTGCCGTACCACTGCCGTCGGAGCTGGTGGTGCAGCAAGCCGACGTTGAAGTTTCGAAGCGAAAGTTAGCTATAGGGGAGCTGGCCGCCAGTCGTATCCGCGACCATAACCGCATCATCATGGATTTCGGCTCCACCACCTCGGCCATGATCCCGCACCTCAACGACAAGCGCGGCCTGGTGGTGATGACCAACAGCCTTAACATGGCCCAGGCCCTGCGCGAGCTGGAAAACGAACCGACCCTGTTGATGACCGGCGGCACTTGGGACCCTCACACCGAGGCCTTTCAAGGCCAGGTGGCCGAATCGGTGCTCCGGGCCTACGACTTTGACCAGCTCTTTATCGGCTGCGACGGCATAGACCCGGCCCGTGGCACCACCACCTTCAACGAACTGCTGGGCCTGTCCAGGGTCATGGCGGAGGTGGCCCGGGAGGTGATAGTGGTGGCTGAAGCCGACAAGCTGGGCCGCAAGATCCCCAATCTGGAACTGCCCTGGGAGGCAGTTTCGGTGCTTATTACCGATGACCGCCTGGACAAGGCGGCCAAAACCCAAATCGAGGCCCAGGGCGTAACCGTGCTCTGTGCCGGCAGCAAGGAGTAACAACATGTGTGGCATTGTTGGCGCGGTAGCCCAGCGTGATGTGGCAGATATCCTGGTAGAGGGCCTTAAGCGCCTGGAATATCGGGGTTATGACTCGGCCGGTGTGGCCATAGTGAACGGGGCCGGCCAGTTGGGCCGAGTACGCCGTCTGGGCAAGGTACAGGCTCTGGCCGACGCCCTGGTCGAATCCCCTCTGGTGGGCGGCACCGGCATCGCCCACACCCGCTGGGCCACCCACGGTGTGCCTTCCGAAGCCAATGCCCATCCCCATGTTTCACATGAAACCCTGGCAGTGGTCCATAACGGCATCATCGAAAACCACGAGGTGTTGCGCCAATCCCTGCAGGCCCTGGGTTATGTGTTTACCTCCCAGACCGACACCGAGGTGATTGCTCACCTGGTGCACCATGAACTGAAAACCGCCACCAGCCTGTTGGCAGCGGTGCAAAAGGCCGTCAAACAGTTGCACGGCGCCTACGGTATGGTGGTGATGGACAAAACCGACCCCGAGCGTTTGGTGGCGGCCCGCAGCGGCAGCCCGCTGGTGATCGGCTTTGGTATCGGCGAGAATTTCCTGGCCTCGGACCAACTGGCGCTGCTGCCGGTGACCCGCAAGTTCGCCTTCTTGGAAGAAGGGGACGTTGCCGAGCTCACCCGCCAGGAAGTGAACATCTTTGATGCCAGCGGCCAGCCGGTGGTGCGTGAAGCGGCTGAGACCGATCTCAAGCACGACAGCGGCGACAAGGGCCCCTACCGCCACTACATGCTCAAAGAGATTCACGAGCAGCCTATCGCCATTCGCAGCACCCTCGAAGGCCGCCTGGTGGGTGACAGCCTCAACCTGGCCGAATTGGGGGATCTCTCCGATATCCAACACGTGCAGATCATCGCCTGCGGCACCAGCTACCACGCCGGCATGGTGGCCCGTTACTGGATTGAGGACATCGCCGGCATCAGCTGCAACGTCGAAATCGCCTCCGAGTTCCGCTACCGCAAATCCGTGACCCGCCCCGGCTCCTTGCTGGTCACCATTTCCCAGAGCGGTGAAACCGCCGACACCCTGGCCGCCCTGCGCCTGGCCAAGGAGATTGGCTACGCCAAGACCCTGACCATCTGCAACGTGCCCGGCTCGTCCCTGGTACGGGAATCTGACTTGGCCCTGATGACCCGCGCCGGCGCCGAAATTGGCGTCGCCTCCACCAAGGCCTTTACCACCCAGCTCACCGGCCTGCTGATGCTGACCGCCGCCCTGGGCCAGGGCCCAGCCCAGCAAGTGCGTATCGCCCAGGCCCTGCACAAGCTACCGGCCCTGATTGAAAGCGCCCTGACCCTGGACAAGCAGATCGAAGCCCTGGCCGAGCGCTTTGCCGAGAAGCACCATGCCCTGTTCCTAGGCCGTGGCGACCAGTACCCCATCGCCATGGAAGGGGCACTTAAGCTCAAGGAAATCAGCTATATCCACGCCGAAGCCTACGCCGCCGGCGAGCTTAAGCATGGCCCATTGGCGCTGATTGACGCCGACATGCCGATCATCGTGGTGGCCCCCAACAACGATTTGGTGGAAAAGCTCAAATCCAATATCGAGGAAGTGCGCGCCCGTGGCGGTGAGCTGTACGTGTTCGCCGATGTGGACGCCGCCATCAGCCCCGCCGCCAACATGCAGGTGCTGAGCGTGCCCCACTGCGACGAAGTGCTGGCCCCCGTGCTCTACACTTTGCCGCTGCAGCTGCTGAGCTACCACGTGGCCATCATCAAGGGCACCGACGTGGACCAGCCTCGTAACCTGGCTAAGTCAGTGACGGTGGAATAACCTAACCGATCAGCAAAAAATCGATAAAAAGCCCGCCTTTCGGCGGGCTTTTGATTTATTTGGCCTTTACTGGCCAAAAGATATGAAAAAAGCGCTTGGAATATGGTCAGTTGGATGAAGTTGTTACACATGAGACTTGTCTAGTTTGCAGTTAACAAATGCAAGCTAAGATAGAGCCCACTCCTGAGCAGGGTACAAGTTCGACATATAGAGATTTCCGACCGACGATCACTGCAAGCATCGGCCGCTTGTCCAAGCGCTGGGCGGCTAAGATGCTCCATTCGGCTCTGTCGAGCCCAGAAGGGCGCGGGTGGTCTTCGGGATGAGTATGCCACTCGCCCAGGTAACGTACCGTACCCTGCGTTGCTGCCCACCTCGAGTCAGCCACTTCTTTATGGCCAAACGGTAGTCGTTCAAAAAACGTGCGGAACCGCCTGTCCCTTGCGGTTGGAGCCGTCGCTTGCTCAATGAGCATGTGCGTTCCGTGGACCGTCCCGAGCAGAATGCCACCGGCTTCACAAGCGTTATCACGATCCTGCACATATTGACGAAACGTATTCATCGTGGGGACTGAAAAGTGGAGCAGAGTTTGTCTATCTGCAGTGGCCCAGGAATTCATGAAGTGCATAGAGGACACTCAGAAGCCAACGGCGGATCACAGTCGTCTGTGCCGCGTTGTTGGGTACGGTCGATTACTTTGGTCCGCAACGCAGGGGAATAGACCTCGTTGGCCCAGTCAAGTGCGACTTCTGCTCCCAGGCTGGCAGCCTGCACTGATACGGAAGCGGGAAATGGCACATACAAGCCCTCGCATCCTTGTCCAGCCAAAATGGAAGGGAGAGGAGTGGTCACGGAAAGGAGGTCACCTCTTCTATTGTGATGCCAGAGGCAGCGATAGCAGGCCCCAGAATCGGCGATTCTCAGTAAAGCACGGACAGCGGTGCCAGGTCCCTCTATCCAGACAGAAAGCATGGGTGTCGAACGTTGGTAGTGGCTGCACAACCAATGCCCGAGCGATTCTTCACCGGTTGCATCAATGAGGAGGTCTAGCTTCTCGAGATGTGCTTGCCTGGCATCTACCGGAAGCGAGCGGACATCGATGCCTGGCGCTAAGCGCAGGAGCTCATTCGCCATTGCGTCGGCTTTGTTCTTATACAGGTGGGGGAACCCCAAGCGATGGCGTCCCAAATTTTGCGGAAGGAGGATGTCGGAATCCACCAGCGAGACCCTGCCACCGCATGTTCCTGCCCCGGCTTTGACAAGCATCTCTGCCAAATAGCCGCCGATGGTACCGCATCCAACTACAGCGATGTTCTTTCCAGTAAGCGTTCTCAATGTAGGTATGTTCCGTTCAGCAAGGAAGCGGTCATCTATTCGAAGCACGGACATGGGTATCACTGCCAGCCCGTAGCTGGAGTCTCTGCGATCCGAGAGTTTGGCTTTTGGCACTGCTCGTTGGCGGTCATAGAAGGCTAAAAAACCATAGGTCATCAACGGAGACTCAACGAGGATCAGGACTGCGTTTGCCTGCGTCTTTGCACCCTCTTTGATACGGCGGTGGATCTTCCGCCGGCATGCACGGTCAAGAGTGCTTTGCCAATCCAAAATGTCCCCTACCGTTTTCGGTGGCCAGTGACTGGTCATGGGGCGCGGTTGAGCTGTGGTCTTGACCCGATAAGTCAGCACGGTTTTGTCGGTGACCTGGAAGTCGAGCGACTTCAGCTTCTCGGTCGTTCTCTCCTCGTTGTCGGTGATAAAGCACAAGCTACCCCCTACGCATTCGGCAACAATGCAGTCCTGCTCCCCCATTTGCCGACTCTGCATATCCACAAAGCATGGTAAGCCTTGCCAGTATGCAAAAAACTCCTCCGCAAGATTTTCGACCAGCTCCCCTCTTAATATCTTCCCCAGTACCGTGGTGGCTCGCTCAAGGCACGCAAGCGATTGTCCAACCGGATCATAAATATCAATAACAACCGTGCCCTTGGCGAGGTAACAAAGCGAGCCATGCGGCCCGAGATGAGGTACCGCCGCGGGCAGCTTAGGGGGTATCTCCAGCAGCCACACGCGAGGGAAGTCGATAAACGTGGGATCGAGCTGAAATTCACACCTGTAGCCCCTTTCCGCCTGGAAGGGGGCTATCTGCCCGAGCAAGCAGAACCAGCCATCATCTGACTTACCCGTAAACATGAAGCCTCGTTGTTCAAAGGCTTGGACTACGTCAGTGATTGTTGCTCTGCTTTTCATCCGGCCTTTGTGCGTCCAACAAGCTCACTCGGGCCAGCGGCGGCAGGAGTCGCCGCAATGGTGGCTGCAACGCTAGCTGCACCGGGTACCACTCTGACCCTACCAGGTTCATCTGGAAAGCGAGGACCAAACTGGCCTTGCATCCAGGTACAGGCTTGTGCCGGATTGCCCGCGTCAATTGCACCGCGAAGCACCTCAGAAAAGGCTTCGAACGCTCTTGCAGCCTCTTCCACCCCCTCCTTCCCTAGGCGGTTTGTGAGCGACTCGGAAGGTTCCACGGGATTGTTAACTCCAGCACGCAAGCGAGCTGGCAGTGCGTCAACGACGCCCTGCAGGGCGAGGTCATCCCGGCTGTCACGTTTCTCGAAGAGTGGAGCCGCAGCGGCCATCAGCAGGATCGAAGCAGGACCACCTTCTGACCACCGCCAATCACGGAATGCCTTCAGGTAACGAACTACCCGGCGGAATTGTTCACCTTTGGCGTCCACTTGACCCAAGAACCACTCCTTCACGGGGCGGGGGTCAGATGCCATCCAGTCACATTCTCGATGAGCCAACAGCACTTTATCTGCAGGGAGCGCGGTCCAAACATCACGGCTAGCCTTACTCACGGCTTCAAACAAGTTGTGATAGCCATATGACTCGACGGCCACCGTTTTTAGGGCGGCAAACTCTTGGTCGGGAATAGCGTACAGGGGAATATCAATGTGGGCATAGTCTGCAATGACGATGCGGATACAGGTCGCTTTGCTGGTGACAAGCTCCCACTTCTTCTCTTCAACCAACGGCTTCAAGGCCTCTTCAGCAGCGGCAAAGAAGACTTCCGCAGCTAAGCTAGGGCGCTGGGTTTGTGCGACGAAGCTCAACGGCATGTAACAGCCATCATCAATATCCGCCTGCTGAGGATGCTTTGCTGGTGAATTCAGCGTCTTGTAAGCCCACGACCCTTGAGTAAAAAACCTGGGCTCGGGCACCTCCTCCATGTAACCATTCTTCTGCAGCACCCGGGGAATTCCCGTCCGCAGGCAATTCCTGACATCTGTCCTCGCCCTGACTATCACGTCCCGTTCCTCACTGGTGAGGTTGAGCTCGTCGTGCATGCAGGATGCGTCGTCGACAGTCGTAAAAAAGAGTGAACCGAGGTTCAGCATGCTTCCTCCACAGAGTTTTTGTAGGGGCCATGATAGAAGGTTGGAGCGGCGGCCTGGTGCGTTCGAAAGGGTTGGAACAGTGGGTCACCAAGTGACCTTTGCGCCGCATGAGTGCCGCGATCCTTGAGTGTGTTCGTGGCGCCCTTAGAAACTCTATCGAGAGACTCCACGTCTTTGCTTTGGTCTGGTGTTGCCTGATCGTCAATCTGGAAGTAGTTGTTGCCCAGCGATTGCTTCAACATATAGTCGACCGACGACTCCTGAGCTGAGATCACCAGATCGAAGAGCCCTCCGCGCCACTTTCCAAACCCGCGATCAAGGCTTGCATCACCGCGGACAGTTGCGCCAATGGTCATAGTACCGATAGAGAGAACCCTAACCTGCACATCCCGGCTCGGGGCGATAAACGTGTTGATTTCGTGCAAGCCAAATAGGCCCGGTGCATTCCCTACCAGGCCGCCATCTGCAAAGACTCCCCGGCTATTGCGTGCGAGAGGGAAGTAGACCGGGGCTGCGGCGGTTGCCAGGGCAGCATCGACGACTTTCATACGATGGTCGAACTCGAAGGAAGGATGATGGGGCGTCTTAAAAAACTGCCCACGACCTGTTGTGTAGCTGACGGCTGGTATGAGGACGCGATGCTTCAGGTCACCAATCAGTTTTTCTCCGAAACGTTCGGTCAGCACCTCACGCAGCCCTTTTGAGTCATGTTTGGCTTTGAGCCAGAACCCCAAGAGCCGCCGTAGAAAGCTACGAGAGCCAAAGATACGACTTCCTTCCTTTTCAAATAGATCTTTGAGTTCGATGGCAGGAATTTCAGCGGCTAGACCCAGGGCTAGCATCCCTCCTGCTGATGTGCCGCATATCAGGTCGAAGTGAGAGGCAATGGGACGGCCCAAAGTGGCCTCAAGCTCGGCGAGAACTGTGGCCGTATAAAGACCACGATAACCTCCCCCGGATAGTGCTAGCACATGGTAAGTCGGGATTTCAGTCATGGTTGTTCTCTCCATTTTGGGCGCTGGCCCATTGTCGGTCCATGATGAGCATTATGTGATTGCATGTAACAAAAAGGTCAACAACATTACGGGTTGGATTCCACTACATCTAACCTTGCAGGTCGGAAAATGCCCATCTGTAGGGGGATGGATTAAAAGCGAGGTCTGGCCATGGCCTGTTGGTGGGCGCCTCCCTGGCCGATGACCTGACCGTTGGCACTTCTGGTTATAGCCTTCGGCCACTTCAGGCCCTGTGCTTTGGGATGCAGGTACTACGTCAGGAGCAGGTGGTGAGCAAACCCACATCACGGCAGCAATGGTGCAACTTTATTTTCACTGAATCCAAGGAGCTGGGATTGTTATCCACAGTTATAGTGAAACTTTATTCCTACAGTCCTGGTGATCAACATAGTCAGATCAATGAGTTAGGTCCGCTCAAATGATGACACTTTATTTTCATTCCACACCCGCCTTTCGGCGGGCTTTTTTATGGGCGGTTCGCGGGCTCAGGCCCGCTGCCAGTGACGGCGCTGCTCCATCAGGAAGTCGATAAAGGCCCTTACCCGCAGTGGCAGGTGGCGGTTTTGCGGGTAAAGCAGGGTATAGGGGCGGGAGCGGCCGCCAAAGGGTTGCAGCACTTCCACCAGGCTGCCGCCTGCCAGTTCCTTTTCCACGATAAAGCGGTAGGTCTGGAACAGCCCGGCGCCGTGCTTGGCCAGGGTGACGCCGCCCAGCACGTCGTCTGACACGCAATAACTCCCCTCTGCCAGCAGCTCCCGCAGGGTACCGGCCTCATTAAAGAGCCAGGGAATGCGCCGGCCGCTGCTGGGCAGCTCGAACTGGATGCAGTCGTGGCCGGCAAGCTGGTCCAGGCTCTGTGGCACCCCGGCCTTTGCCAGGTAGGCCGGGGTGGCCACCACCACCAGGGCGGCGTCTTCCAGGTGGCGGGCGATCAGGGTGGAATCGGGCTGGGCCCGCACCCGGATGGCCAGGTCGTAACCTTCACTGACAAAGTCGATATTGCGGTTGGCGATATGGATATCCACCTTGACCTGGGGATAGCGGGCGCGAAATTCCGGCAGCAGCGGCAGTATGCGGTGATGGCCGTAGGTGGTGGGCAGGCTGATACGCAGGGTGCCGGCCGGTTGCTGCTGTTGGCCGCTCACTTCCCGCTCTGCCTCCACCAACTGGGTCAGCGCCTGGCGGCATTGGCGGTAATAGCCGTTGCCGCTGTCGGTCAGGCGGATGCTGCGGGTGGTGCGGGTAAAGAGCCTGGCCCCCAGCCGTTCTTCCAGGCGGGAAATGGCCCGGCTCACTGCCGCCGGGGTTATGCCGGCCTCCTGGGCCGCTGCGGTAAAAGACCCCAGTTCTGCCGCCAGGCAAAACAGCTCAATGCTGCCCAGCTGCACATCATCAAAGTGTCGCCGCATCTATCTATTACGCCGAGTATCAAATGCTTTGAGTATATCGGCAATTACCCTGGCCATTAGCGCCAATCACCGCTGCTCAGCCCCCTCGCCCGCTTGCCCTAACGGTTGGCGGCGCTGCCAATTCATTACATCAGGTAGCAACTGAAGTGCCTCAAGCCCCATTTTTCGGCTCCTGGCGCACAAATATAGTGACTCCCAGCCGGGCACCTTTGGTCCGGTTCCAAGGCCTAGCCCCAGGCGGGCCGACACTGACGCCAGCCTAAGGCCGGCACCGAAGGTTAATGAGGAGTTTCATCATGAGTCATCCAAACAAAGTGGCCGTTATCACCGGCGCTTCCCAGGGGATCGGCGCTGCGCTGGTCAAAGCCTACCGCCAGGCCGGTTTCAGCGTCGTGGCCAGCTCCCGCTCCATTGGGCCCTCCAGCGACCCGCACATTGTCACCGTTGCCGGAGACATTGCCGAGCCGGCCACCGCCGAGCGCATCTTCAGCGAAGGGGTGGCGCGTTTTGGCCGTATCGACACCCTGGTCAACAACGCCGGCATCTTCACCGCCAAGCCCTTCACCCAGTTCAGCCTGGAAGACTGGCAAGGCAACATCGCCACCAACCTGGCCGGGTTCTTCCACGTCACCCAGCGGGCCGTGGCGCAGATGGAAAAACAGGGCAGCGGCCATGTGGTGCAGATCACCACCTCCCTGGTGGACCAGCCCATCAAGGGTGTGCCCAGCGTGCTGGCGTCCCTGACCAAAGGCGGCCTTAACGCGGCCACCAAGTCTCTGGCCATCGAATACGCGGCCAGCGGCGTGCGCGTCAACGCCGTGTCCCCCGGGGTGATCAAAACCCCCATGCACCCTAAGGAAAACCACGATTTCCTCGGCGCCCTGCATCCCTTGGGCCGCATGGGGGAGATTGATGAAATAGTCGAGGCAGTGCTGTTTTTGGAGAACGCCGCCTTTGTTACCGGCGAGATCCTGCACGTGGACGGCGGCCAGTCTGCCGGCCACTGGTAAGGGCCTGCGCATGTCACTTTGCCAAGAGGAACACGCCATGCCGTTCGTCAACGTTCGTATCACCAAAGACGGGGTGACCCGGGAGCAAAAGGCCCAGGTTATCGAGGAAATCACCGACACCCTGGTGCGGGTGCTCAATAAGGATCCCCACCTGACCCACATCACCATAGAAGAAGTGGACACCGACAACTGGGGTTACGCAGGAATGACCACCACCCAATACCGGCGCCAACAGCCCGGTTAACCGGCGGCGCCCGGCCTGGCCGGGCGCCCTGCCATTGCTGGTGCCACCAGCGTTCACGGAGCTTTACTGATGAAAAAACTCAACGTCGATATGGTGTCCGATCTGATGTGCCCCTGGTGCGCCCTGGGGCTACAGGCCCTGGAGCAGGCCCTGACCCTGCTGGGGGATGAGCTGGAGGTCGAATTGCGCTTTCGCCCCTTCGAGCTGAACCCCGAGGCGCCGCTTGAGGGCATCCCGGTTTTTGACAATATGGCGAGCAAATACGGTCTAGCCAGGGAGCAGGTACTGGCCAATTTTGCCCGGATCACCGACCTCGGCCTGGCCCTTGGCTTTACCTTCAATATGGAAAAGCGCAGCCACTACTACAACAGCTTCGATGCCCACAGGTTGTTGCACTGGGCCGGGGAGCAGGGCGGGCAACTGGCCCTGAAAAAGGCGCTGCTGGCCGGCTATTTCACCGACGCCCAAAACCTTGGCGATCACCAGGTGCTGGCGGATATTGCCCAGCAAGCCGGGCTGGACCGTCAGCAGGCCCTGGCCATGCTGGCGTCGGACCGCTACCGCCAGGAGGTGCGCCAGGCCAAGGCCAAGTACCGGCAGCTGGGGGTCCGCTCCATTCCCACCCTGGTGATCAATGACCAATACCAGATTGTCGGTAGCCAGAGCCCGGCCGATTACGTGCAGCTACTGCGGGAATTGGCCAATAAGCTGGCCTAGGGAGCGGTTCCGCTGGGTCTTGCCTAGTCGCTGGCCCCCGCAGGCGGCCGTATCGTCCAGGACATGGTTATGACTGCCAAAACCCGGGCATAAAAAAACCGCAGCCAAGGCTGCGGTTTTTGCTATTGAAGCCTTAGGCCTTCTGGCTGGCTATCCAGGCGTGGATATGGTCGGCCAGCACCGTCAGGGGCACGGCACCCACGCCCAGCACCTGGTGGTGGAAGGCGCGGATGTCGAACTTGTCCCCCAGTTCGGCCTTGGCCTGGTCGCGCAGGCGCTCGATTTCCTGGCGGCCCAGCATGTAGCCCAGGGCCTGGCCGGGCATGGCCATGTAGCGTTCCACTTCGCTCTGGATGTCGGCGTCGCTCATGCTGGAGTTGGCGCGCATGTAGGCGATGGCCTGGTCATGGCTCCAGCCCTTGGCGTGCAGGCCGGTGTCCACCACCAGGCGCATGGCCCGCAGCAGGGCGTCGGCCAGGTGCCCGTAGTACTGGTTGGGATCCTTGAACAGGCCCATGTCGTTACCCAGGGTCTCGGCGTACAGGGCCCAGCCTTCCACATAGGCGTTGTAGCCGCTGAACTGGCGGTAACGGGACTGGGTGCTCTGCTCCAGCTGCAACGCTATCTGGAAGTGGTGGCCGGGGGCCGCTTCGTGCAGGGACAGGGTGGTAACACCGTACTTGGGTTGCACTTTCAGGTTGTAGATGTTGGCGTAGAAGATGCCGATGCGTGAGCCGTCCGGGGTGCCGGGCTGGTATTCGCCGGCGGCGGAGTTGGCGGCGCGGAAGGCCTCGGTGGCCCGCACTTCGTAGTCCTGCTTGGGCATCTGGTCGAACAGGGTCGGCAGCTTGGCGTCCACTTCGGTTTTGATGTCACGGAACGCCTGCAGGGCCTGCTGTGGGGTAGCGAAGTACTGGTCCGGGCTGGTCTGCATGTGCTGGAAGAGATCCTTGAGATCCCCTGGGACAGCCAGTTCCTTTTGCACCTTGCGCATCTCGCCGTGGATCTGCGCTACCAGGTCCAGGCCCAGCTGGTGGATCTGCTCGGCGCTCATGTCGGTGACGGTGGTCTGGCTGCGGATGGTCCAGTCGTACCAGGCCTTACCGTCCGGCAAGGCGCCGTAACCGGCGCTGTCGCGGCAGGCGGGCAGGTAGTCGGCCTGGATAAAGTCATGCATGGCCTGGTAGCTGGGGAGCACCTTCTGGGCGATGGCGTCCTGGTAGGCCTGGGTCAGGCGGGCCTTGTCGGCGTCGCTGAAACCGGCCGGCAGGGCCTTGATCGGGCCCCAGAACAGGCTGTCTTCTGGCTTGGCCACCACCAGGGCGGCCAGCTGCGGCAGCAGCCTTTCGGCCAGGACTTTGGGCAGCACCACACCCTTGGCCATACCCTCTTTCATGGCAGCGATATTGAGCTGGGCGTTCTGGGCGAAGCCGTCCATCTTGTTCAGGAAGGCGTCGTAGTCGGCCACTGTGGCAAAGGGCTGGGCCCCGCTACCGGAACCCAGCTGGGCAAAGGCGGCAAAGTCGTTGAAGAACTGGTTGACCGGCAGCAGCTGGTCGGGGAAGCGCTCACCGTCCTTGGCCAGCTGCAGGTCGAACTTGAGCATCTGGTAGGTAGTGTGCTGCTCTGGGGCCAGGGTGGCGGGGTCTATCTTGGCCAGGGCGTCCAGGTAGCGCTGGGTCAGGGCGTGCTGGGCGTCGTAATGGGCTTTGTCCTGCAGGCAGTATTGGTCATTGAAGCGGTAATCCCCAAGGTAGATGCCCATGCAGGGATTGAGCTTGAGGTTGTCTTCGAAATAGCTGTCTGCCAGGGCGGTGATGTCGGTTTGTTGTTGGCTTTGGGCGGCAGGGGCTTTGGCGGTGGCCTCGGGGGCAGCGGCTTGGCCGCAACCGGTCAGGGCCAGGGCAACAGCGGCGGCCAGGGCCGCGACACGTATAGACATGAAATTCCTCCAAAAAACCGGCTCCTTACCGGCAATAACAGTCACCCTACCTGAAAAGGAAGGCCGCTGAGAAGCAGCCGGGCCTGCCAGCTGCTATCTATGGTAGGTAAACCGTCAAAGAGGAAGACAACATGGCCTTGTCCCAGGCATTGCTCGATGAAATTGGACTGCTCAGCCGCTTTTCCCTGCAGTCGGTGCAGACCGGCCTCAAGATCCACCACGATGCGGCTCCGGCGCTGGTCGCTGCGGCCGAACGCCTTTACCAAAAGGGCCTGGTTAGCCAGCCCGATGGGGGCTATCTCACCGAACTGGGCCGGGAAACGGCCGAACATATCCAGCTGGCGCTGACCATACTCACCTCGGAACCGGCCCTGAGCTGAACCCACAAAAAAGCGGCCCTTGGGCGGCTTTTCGTTAGAACCAGGATTTGTCGCCGTCGATGTAATCGCGCTGGAATTCTTCGTTGGGCTTCACCAGGTAGATGATGAATTCCACGAAGGCGATAACGCCGATGATGAAGCTGGGGATGCCAAGGAGGATAAAACCGAGCAGGAACACCACCAGCATGATGACGCCGGCCGTGGTTTTACCCAGGTAGAACTTGTGGACGCCAAAGCCGCCCAAGAAGAACGCCAGCAGGGCCGCCACCAGACGGGTGTTGCTGATGTTGCCGATGTTGTTGGCGAAGGTAGCACCGCTGCTGAGCAGGAACACTTTGCCGACCTGGCCTTCCACTATGGAGAAGTCCACCTGTTGGCCTTGGCGGGGACTGTCGTTGTCCTGCCATTGGGTGTTGTTGAACTCGTAGTGCTGGCCGTCTTCGGCGGAGATGGTGCCGATGTTTTCCTGGACGGAGTAACGCAGAACTGTGCCTTTCATCGCTTTCCCTTGTTCTTCTAGGTTTTCATTCTTTGCCACCTTGGCAAGGAAATAGTGCTCTTAAACAAAGGCTTTGTCCAAATCTCCTTATTGACCCAGGCCAAGTTCTGTCCACCTTTTAGTTGCTAGTCTTTGATGACATGGCCAATCCTGGGCTTATACTGGGGGCGGTTTTTTGAGCAAGATGGCAGGGTCGCAGAGAGGTTGCCATGAGCGAGAAGATCCCCGTCAGGGATGTCACCATACAGCAGCCGGATCCGAATAAATCGGACCGCTTCAACCCCCGTAGCCGCATTTACGTGCGGGCCGTACAGGGGATTTACCAACGGCTGCGCCAGCGCATGGGCTTTGTGATGCTGACCCTGTTCCTGTTGTTGCCCTGGGTGCCCTACGGGGACCGCCAGGGCATCTTGCTGGACGTTGCCGAGCAGAAGTTTTATCTGTTCGGGGTAACGCTGCTGCCCCAGGATTTCACCCTGCTGGCCTACCTGTTCATGATCGGCGCCTTTGGCCTGTTCTTCGTCACCACTTTCCTGGGGCGGGTCTGGTGCGGCTACTGGTGCCCGCAAACGGTATGGACCTTCCTGTTTATCTGGTTCGAAGAAAAGCTTGAAGGCACCGCCAACCAGCGCAAAAAGCTGGACCAATCTCCCTGGAACTGGAACAAGGGGTGGCGCAAGACCGCCAAACACCTGTGCTGGTGGCTGGTGTCGCTGCTCACCGCCCTCTCTTTCATCGCCTATTTCGTGCCGGCCCGCAGCCTCTTTGCCGACTTCCTGACCCTGCAGCTGGGGGGGGGGACCCTGTTCTGGGTGCTGTTCTTTGCCCTTTGCACCTACGGCAATGCCGGTTGGATGCGGGAGATCATGTGCACCCATATCTGCCCCTATGCCCGCTTCCAGTCGGTGATGTTCGACAAGGACACCTTTATCGTCGGTTACGACAGCGCCCGGGGCGAAAAACGTGGGCCGCGCGGCCGTAAGCAGGATCCCAAGGCCTTGGGCCTGGGGGACTGTATCGACTGCCAGCTGTGCGTGCAGGTTTGCCCCACCGGCATCGATATCCGTAACGGCCTGCAATACGAGTGCATCAACTGTGGCGCCTGTATCGATGCCTGTGACGGCGTCATGGAAAAGATGGGTTACCCCCCCAGGCTGATTGCCTACACCACCGAGCACCAATTGGCGGGGGGCAAGACCAAGGTGGCCAGGCCCAAGCTGCTGGGCTATGGAGCCGTGCTACTGGTGATGCTGGGGCTCTTTGTGGCGAGCCTGGCCACCCGCAGCCTGGTGCAGCTGGACGTGGTGCGGGACCGCAACGCCCTGTACCGGGAGACCAACGAGGGTTTGGTAGAGAACACCTATACCCTCAAGGTCCTCAACAAGGACGTAGACGCCCACGACTTTGTTTTAACGGTCAAAGGCTTGCCACAAGGGGTACAATGGCAGGGCGAACAGCAGATCAAGGTCGCTCCCGGAGAGCTGGCCACCTTGCCTATCAGCCTGGTGGTGGACCCTTACGATCTGCAAAAGCCGGTAACCGACATCGTCTTCGAGGTGTCGCTGCCCGGCGACGACCATAACCAGGTGAGCCAAGACTCGCACTTTTTTGGACCCCGTTGATGTCCCGATTCAGCTTTGCCGATCTGGGGCCGGACCTGATCCTCGATGCCCTGGACGAGCTGGGCTTGGGGGTCAGTTCCGGCCTGTTGCCGCTTAATTCCTTCGAGAACCGGGTCTACCAGTTCCTGGACGACGACCGCTGCCGCTGGGTCGTGAAGTTCTACCGCCCCGAGCGTTGGAGCGACCAGCAGATCCAGGAAGAGCACGACTTTGCCGCCGAGCTGGCTGCCGCCGAAGTGCCAGTGGTGGCGCCGGTCAGCCTCAATGGCCAGACCCTGCACCACAGCCAGGGCTACCGGCTGGCCCTCTACCCCTCAGTGGGAGGCCGGGCCGTGGAAATTGCCGACCTGGACACCCTGGACACCCTGGGCCAATACCTGGGGCGCCTGCACCAGGTGGGGGCGGCCAAGCCCTTTAGCCACAGGGAAACCCTGGACCCGGAGCGACTGCTGGCCCAGGCCAGTACCGCCATCAGCCAGTCCAGCCAGGTGCCGGATTACCTGCAGCGGCCCCTGGCCGCCATCTTGTCCCCCCTGATCGACAAGGTGCTGGCCACCTTTGCCCGCCAGCCCTACCAAAAGCTGCGCCTGCACGGCGACTGCCATGCCGGCAACTTCCTTGAAGGCAGCCAGGGGCTGTTCGTGCTGGATCTGGACGACGCTCGCCAAGGGCCGGCCATGCAGGACCTGTGGATGCTGCTGTCAGGGCAACGCCACGAGCAGGAAAGCCAGTTGGCGGTACTGGTGGAAGCCTACGAGCAATTTCGCGACTTTGACGCCGCCGAACTGGCCTTGGTGGCCCCCTTGCAGGCATTGCGGCAAATTCAGCACCTGGGCTGGCTGGCCCAGCGCTGGGCCGATCCGGCTTTCCCCCTGGCCTTCCCCTGGTTTGGTGACGCCAAGCATTGGGAACAGCAGGTGCTCACCTTCAAAGAGAGCCTGGCGGCCCTGGACGAACCTCCCTTGCGTTTATTGACCGGCTACTGAAGCTGTGCCAGCTTAAGCACAACAACTTGAGGGTAAGCACATGAAAAACGGACTTTTTGCTTTGCTATTCTTCGCTGGCAGCCTGTTTGCCGCTGACTTCAAGGAAGGGCGCAACTACGAGGTGATCCCCGGGGCCCAGCTGTCGGCCCAGCCCGAACTGGTGGAGTTCTTTTCCTTCCTCTGCCCCCATTGCTTTGCCATGGAGGGGACCATCAAGGAAGTGGCTGCCACCCTGCCCGCCGGAGTGCGTTTCGACAAGGTGCATATCGAGCCGTTCGGTGGTGCCGAGGGCAAGCTGATGGCCAGGGCCTGGGCTGTCATGGACATCATGGGGGTAGCAGACCAGGTCAGCCCCCGTATCTTCGAAAGCCGCCATCGTCTCAAGGTGCGTTACCGGGACCTGCGGGATGTACGCGCCGCCTTCGTGGCATCTGGCATCAAGGGCGACGATTTCGACAAGGCCAGCCGTTCCTTTCAGGTGGAAAGTCGCCTGGCGCAGATGCGTACCAAGGTCGAACAGCTGCAACCCAAGGCCATTCCCGACCTGGTGGTGAACGGCAAGTACCGCATCAACAGGGCCTCGGTGCCGGAACCCAAGGCCCTGGCAGATCTGGTTCAGTACCTTCTTGAACAAAAGTAATGAAACTTTCAGCCCAGGCCGGGTTCCATAGCAACAAGGCCTTTGTGGTAGGCTAACCCAAATAATAAGTGTCAGAGGATCTCATGAAAAAACTGCTGTTGGGCCTGGTTGCCCTCTGCCTGGTACCCTTTGCCTTTGCCAAGGATTTTAAGGAAGGCGAGAACTACGAAGTGATCAAGATGGCGGCGCCGACGGCCCGCCCGGAAGTGACCGAGTATTTCTCCTTTCTGTGCCCCCACTGCTTTGCCTTCGAGCCCATGATCAAGGAGCTTAAGGAGCAACTGCCAGAGAACGTCAAATTCAGCCGTAACCACGTGGACTTCCTGGGCCGTGACCTGGGTGTGGAACTGTCCCGCTCCTATGCGGTGATGGAACTGCTGGGTGTGGAAGACAAGGTTGCTCCCAAGATGTTTTCCCTGATCCACGAACAGCACCTGCGCCTGTCCGGCCGTGACGATATCCGCAAGGTATTTGTGGCTGCTGGTGTTCCCGGTGAGGACTTCGACTCCGCTGTGGATACCTTCTCTGTGAACGGCCGCCTGGCCCAGATGGAACGCAATACCCAAAGTGCCGATATCAAAGGCGTGCCGACCATCATCGTCAACGGCAAGTACAAGCTGATCACCAGTTCGGTGTCCTCCAAGGAGGAACTGTTCCAACTGGTGGACTTCCTGGCAAGTAAGCAGGATTGATGACAAAGGGCCGCAAGGCCCTTTTTTTTGGGCCTGTGGCAGCCCGGCAGGGAAATTCAGGCAATAAAAAAGCCCGCATTAAGCGAGCTGTTTTATTTGCTGGTCGGTGCTGAGGGATTCGAACCCCCGACCCTCTGGTCCCAAACCAGATGCGCTACCAAACTGCGCTAAGCACCGTAAATAATGGGGTGGACGATGGGACTTGAACCCACGACAACCGGAATCACAATCCGGGGCTCTACCAACTGAGCTACGCCCACCATAAAATCTTGCTGCCATGTATCGGGATGGCGCGCCCGAGAGGATTCGAACCTCTGACCTCTGCCTCCGGAGGGCAGCGCTCTATCCAGCTGAGCTACGGGCGCCCGACCGGCGAGCGCATATAATACTGAGCCACCCCTGGGTCGTCTATGGTCAATTGCGAAAAAAGTGCCGAAAGACGACTGTTCGACTACTTTATGGCCAAGGGCCGGGCTCAGGGGCTAAATCAGGGCCTGAAGTCGAATACTTTTTGCCCATTCAGCCATATAGGCAGTAGATTAAAGAAAAAACCAGAACGGACGGGGAGATGAGAGTGAGCAAACTGAGCAACGCCGTTGTCCTGCTGTTGGGTCTGGTCAGCTGCACTGTGCTGGCCAGCGATGAAGAAGAGCGCCAGGCCATTGCCGAGCGCATCAAGCCGGTTGGGTCCGTCTACCTGGAAGGGGAAAACACCGCCGCCCAGCCTCAGCAACCCTCGGGTCCCCGCGACGGCCAGCAGGTTTATCAGGGGGCTTGCTTTGCCTGCCATGGCACCGGCGCCATGGGCGCGCCCAAGGCCCACACCGCCGAGTGGGACGAGCGGGTTGCACAGGGCATGGATACTCTGCTGACCCACGCCCTCAACGGTTTCAAAGCCATGCCGGCCAAAGGCACCTGCATGGATTGCTCCGATGACGAGATCAAGGCCGCCATCGAGTTTATGATCAATAAGTGATCAACATTGTTACAAGAAGCCACCTTGAGGTGGCTTTTTTGTAAATTCAGTTTGAGATTTGCCTAATTTTTATGCTAAAAAAGACCGCTGCCTCATTCGGCCTTATGAACCTGAGCCCTCATGGAAGACACCAAGCCAGTCGTGGGCGCCAAAGCTGTTTTGTTGGATGCCTTGTTCGAAATATCGGAGCTTTCCAGTGAGGCTCGCGATCTTGCATCCTTTTTTCCTGCCGTGCACCGCATCATCGGTAGCCTGTTGCCGGCGGAAAACTTCTACGTAGCCCTCTACCACGATCTGGACGACACCATTGAGTTGGTTTACCTGGTCGACTTGGCCGACCCCAATCTCAATCCCGCCGAAGTCAGTTCCCATGACCTGCACCGTGGCCTGACCGGTTACCTGCTGCGCAGTGGCGACGCCTTGTTGCTGTCCGAAGATGGGTTCCAGGCCTTGGCGGACGAAGGGGAAATTGCCAACCTGGGCCCCAACGCCGTGGACTGGCTGGGCATACCCCTCAAGCACGACCACAAGATCATCGGTGCCATGGTGGTGCAGAGTTACGACCCCGGCACCCGCTACAGCGAAGACGACAAGGCCCTGCTCACCTTTGCCGCCCGCCAGGTGGTCAACACCTTGGAGCGGATCCGCCACCGTGAGCTGCTGGAACAGCAGATCCAGGAAAGGACCCAGGCCCTGCAGGCCAGCAACCAACTGCTGCGCAAGGAAGTGCAAGAGCGCAAACGCGCCGAGACCTTCCAGTCGGTGATGCTGCACCTGTCGGAGCTAGCCAACAGCGACGGTGAGCCCCAGCATTTCTTCAGCCAGGTGCACCAGCAGGTGTCGCGGCTGATCGATGCCCGCAACTTCTATATCGCCCTGCTGGACCAACGGCAGATGCTGACCTTTCCCTACTACGTGGACCAGCAGCAGGAAAGGGCCAAGGACAGGCGCCCCGGAAAAGGGTTGACCGAGTACCTGATGCGCAGCGGCAAGCCGGTACTGGTTACCAAGAAAATCCGCGATTCCCTGGTGGCCGAGGGCCTGTTGGACCCATCCGGCACCCACGCCGTGCATTGGCTGGGCGGCCCGCTGGTGGTAGACGGCCAGGTGGTCGGCGCCCTGGTGGTGCAAAGCTATGACAGCAACCAGCGCTACCGCCGGGAAGATGTGGAGCTGATCCAGTTCGTATCCCGCTCCGTGGCCGACGCCTTGGGCCGGCGGCGCCACCGGGAGATGCTGGAAGAAGCCAAGCGCCAGTTGGAACACAAGGTGGCCGAGCGCACCCAGGCCCTGGAAGAACTCAACAAGGCCCTGCGCCGCCAGATGCAGGAAAAGGAGGCCCTGGCCGAACGCCACCGCTTCGACGCCCTGCATGACGCTCTGACCGGCCTGGCCAACCGCGCCTTTTTTACCAGCCAACTGGACCGGGTGCTCAAATCCCTGACCCGCTACCCTAACCGCCGCTATGTGGTGGCCTTTATCGACCTGGACAGGTTCAAGCTGATCAATGACTCCATGGGCCATCTGGCCGGGGACCAGCTGCTCAAGCAAGTCTCCCAGCGTCTCAAGTCCTGCATCCGGGAGACCGACATGGTGGCGCGCCTGGGGGGCGACGAGTTCGTGATCCTGTTCGACTGCATGCAGCAGAACGAAGACGTGGACGTGGCCACCCAACGGATCGTCAAGGCCATGCACCAGCCTTTCGAGATCCAGGACCAACAGGTGTTCTCCGGCTGCTCGGTGGGGGTGGCCCACCTGACCCGCCGATACCGGGACGCGTCAGAGGTGCTGCGGGACGCCGATACCGCCATGTACCAGGCCAAGAGCCAGGGGCGGGGCCAGGTGGTGTGTTTTGACGACACCATGCGTGAAAGCCTGGTCAGCCGCTTCAGCCTGCAAAACGCCCTGCGCCAGGCGGTGGAGGCGCGGCAGATCTTCCCGGCCTTCCAACCCATCTTCAGCCTGCCAGGCAAGCGCCTCTATGGTTTTGAGCTGCTGGCCCGCTGGCCCCGCAACGGCGGTGGCGAACTGACCCCTGAGCTGTTTTTGGATGCGGCGGAAGAGACCGGCATCATAGTGGACATCGACACTCAGATGGTCAGCCATGCCTGCCGGCAACTGGGGGTATGGAGCCACCAGCTTAACGAGCAGCCGCTGTTCGTGTCGGTGAACCTGTCGGTGCGCAGCCTGCAGCATCCGGCCTTTATCAGGCACCTTATCCATGAGATCCGCCACCATGAGGTGGACCCGTCCCAGCTGATGCTGGAGATCCGCGAAAGCGCCCTGACCCACCCGTCCCCTTTGCTGGACGAGGTGCTTCATGAGCTTTGCGACTTGGGGGTTGGCCTGGTGCTGGACCACTTCGGGGCGGGCTCCGCCACCCTGGGGGTGCTGATGCAGTACAACTTCCGGGCCCTGAAGATGAGCCCGCACTTCCTCAAACAGGTCACCGAGCACAACAAGGGGCAGGCGCTATTGCAGTCCCTGACGGCGGTGTCCCGGCACCTGCATATCCCGGTGGTGGCCCACGGTATCGAAACCCAGGCCCAGTTCGAGGCGGTCAGGCACCTGGGCTTTGCCTTCGGCCAGGGAGAATTCCTGTGCCAGCCCCTGGCCCCTTCCCAGGCCGAGCTGATGCTCTGCGCCTAAACCCTCAATCCTTGTTCAGCAGTGAGCGCAGCCCGGCAATACCGGCCTTGCCCTTGGCTTGCCGTTCCTCGGGGCTGGGTGGCGCCTGGCGGTGCTCCCAGACCAGGTCGTCCTGGGGCAGCTCGTCCAGGAAACGGGATGGCTGGGGCCGCATCGTTTCGCCGAACTGGCGCCGCTCGCGGCACAGCATAAAGGTCAGTTCCCGCTGGGCGCGGGTGATGCCCACGTAAGCCAGGCGCCGCTCTTCTTCGATGTTGTCCTCGTCTATGCTGCTCTGGTGGGGCAGCAGCCCTTCTTCCATGCCGATGAGGTAGACGTAGGGAAATTCCAGACCCTTGGAGGCATGGAGTGTCATCAGCTGCACCTGGTCCGCCTCTCCTTCCTCGCTCTGGCGCTCCATCATGTCCCGAAGGGTCAGGCGGGTCACCACTTCCTGCAAGGTCATGGGCTCGTCCAGGTCGTCGCCCTTGAGCATGCCGCTTATCCAGCCGAACAGGGTGGAGACGTTCTTCATGGCCATTTCGGCAGCCTTGGCCGAGGGGGCTGTCTCGAACAACCAGTTCTCATAGTGGCTGCCGCGAATCAGCTCCCGTACCGCATCCACCGGCTCACCGCGCTTGGCTTCTTCCTGCAGGTCGGTCAGCCAGCGGGTGAATTCCCGCACCGCTTCCAGGCCCCGGCCGCTAAGGTGCTGTTCCAGTCCCAGATCGAAACTGGCGGCAAAGAGGCTGACCTTGCGAAGGCCGGCATAGTGGCCCAGTTTTTCCAGGGTCACCGGGCCAATTTCCCGCCGTGGCACGTTGATGATGCGCAGCAGCGCCGTGTCGTCGTCCGGGTTCACCAGCAGGCGCAGGTAAGCCATGATGTCTTTGACCTCGGCCCTTGAGAAAAAGCTGGTACCACCGGAGATGCGGTAGGGGATGCGGTTTTGCATCAACGCTTTTTCCAGCAGCCTGGACTGGTGGTTGCCCCGGTAGAGGACGGCATAGTCCTTATAGTGGGTCTTGTTCAAAAACTTGTGGGAGAGGATCTCCGCCACCACCCGTTCCGCTTCGTGCTCTTCGTTGTTGGCCATCATCACTTTGAGCCGCTCGCCCTGGCCCAGTTCCGAGAACAGTTCCTTCTCATAGACGTGGGGGTTGTTGGCGATAAGGATGTTGGCGCTGCGCAAAATGGTGGCGGTGGAGCGGTAGTTTTGCTCCAGCTTGACCAGTTTCAGGCCGGGAAAATCGTCTTTAAGGCGCACCAGGTTTTCCGGGCGGGCGCCGCGCCAGGAATAGATGGACTGGTCGTCGTCCCCCACCACGGTAAAGCGGGCCCGCTCTCCTACCAGCAGTTTGACCAACTCGTACTGGCTGGTGTTGGTATCCTGGTATTCGTCCACCAACAGGTAGCGGATGCGGTCCTGCCAGCGCTCCCGCACCTCGGCCTTGCTGGCCAGCAGCAGGGTGGGCAACAGGATGAGATCGTCAAAATCCAGGGCATTGATGGCCCGCAGGTACTGGCTGTAGCGGTCATAGAGTTCGGCAAAGGCGGCGTCCCTGCCATCCCGGGCTTGGGCCTTGGCCTGGTCCGGCAGCACCAGGTCGTTCTTCCACTGGCCGATACGGCCGATCACCAGGTTCAGCAGGTCCTTGTCGTCGGCCAGGGCATCGTCGCCCACATCCTTGAGGGCCTTTTTCATGTCCGCCTCGTCAAAGAGGGTGAAGCCGGCCCGCAGCCCCAGGTGGTGGCCGTCCTTCTTCAAGATATTGAGGCCCAGGGTGTGGAAGGTAGACACCGTCAGGCCACGGGCTTCGGCCTTGCCCAGGGTCTGGGCCACCCGCTCTTTCATCTCTCTGGCGGCTTTGTTGGTAAAGGTGACGGCGGCAATGTGTTTGGCCTGCCAGCCGCATTCCTGCACCAGGTAGGCGATTTTATTGGTGATCACCCGGGTCTTGCCCGAACCGGCGCCAGCCAGCACCAGCAGGGGGCCGGAGATGTATTTGACGGCGTCGTTTTGCGCGGGATTGAGCTTCATGGATGACCAGGATAATTGGAGCAGGCCGATCATTGTACCTCAGGGGTTGGGCCTGGGTGCTAGCCTTGTCCATTGGCGATGGCTAAAATGGGTGAACGTTCATTCACCAATTGCCCCCATGACAGCTTCAGACAAGCAGGGTGACAAAGAGCACCGCATCCTCGAGGCCACCGAAAATCTGCTGGCCCTCTACGGCTTCCATGGCCTGTCCATGCAGCTGGTGGCCAAGGAGGCTGGGGTGGCGGCTGGCACCATCTACCGCTATTTCGAGTCCAAGACGGCGCTGATCCTGGCGGTACACCGCAAGATAGTGGAAGAGGTGTCGCAGGCCCTGTTCGACGGCTACGACCCCAAGGCCAGCCTGCACCAGCGGTTCAACTTCCTGTGGGACAGGTCCTGGCTGCTCTTTATCGAAACCCCCCAGCTGCTGCGCTGCAAGTTCCAGTTCGACCATTTGCCCGCCGAGCACGATCTGCAGCGGATGCGGGAGCTGGAGGCCCATCACTTCGCCCCCATGTCCGACTTCTGGGAACAAGGGATAGAGGAGGGTGTCTTCAAGGACCTGCCCCATGAGCTGCTCAGCAGCCTGACCTTCGAGGTTTGTTTCGGGCTGGCCTACAAGCAGCTGACCTTGATCCTGACCCTGACCCAGTCGCAGATGCAGGCCACCAAAGACGCCTGTTGGCAGGCGATCTGCGTTGCGCCGTCAAGAAGTGGTCACCTGGACTGATTTACACTTTAAGATGTCGCACAATAGGACGACTTTGGAGGACCCATGATCAACGCACAAAAGCTGGAAGAACTGGCCAAACAGATCACCGACGCCCTGCCGGCCGGGGTGAAATCCTTTGGTGGCGAGGTTGAAAACCGCGTCAAGCAGGTGCTGCAGGCCCAACTGATGAAGCTGGATCTGGTCAGCCGTGACGAATTCGACGTGCAAAGCCGGGTGCTGCTCAAGACCCGCGAGAAACTGGATGCCCTGGAAGCCAGGGTGGAAGCATTGGAAAAAGGCGAAGGCGACGCCTGAGCGCGGCGCCAAGGGGTGTGATTGGGTATGAGGTGGCGTCGTTGGCACCTGTGGTTGGGGTGGTTCACCGGTACCCAGATGCTGGTATGGACCCTGACCGGGCTCTACATGGTGGTCATGGATCTCAACTTTATCCACGGCAAGCCGCTGGTGGATGCCCACCCCTATCCGTTGGCCTGGCGTCCTGACTATGTGGCGCCGGCCGACCTTAAACTGCCACCCTCGGCCCGCCAGTTGACCCTGACTACCCGCCTTGGCCACCCGGTGTACGAGGTGCTGGCCGACAGCGGCCCCAGCCTGCTGGACGCCACCAACGGCCTGCCTTTTTTGTTGGGGCCGGAAGACATGGGGTCCCTGGCCAAGGGCTATTACCAAGGTGACGGCCAACTGGTGGAACTGCGGCAAATCCGCGACCAGGCCCCAAGGGAGCTGGGCAACAGGGCCCTGCCGGTATGGCAGGCCCGGTTCGACGACAGCTATGACACCACCCTCTACCTTTCCGACCAGACCGGCACCCTGTTGACCCAGCGTCACCGCTATTGGCGCTGGTTTGATGTCGCCTGGATGCTGCACATCATGGATTACCAAGAGCGGGAGCGCATCGACTTGCCCTGGCTGCGGCTGTTCAGCCTGGCCGGCCTGCTGCTGGCCGCCAGCGGTTGCCTGCTCTGGTTGCGCACCCATTTTAAGAGCAGCGCGGAATGAACCGCTGGCATCGCCTGTTGGCGCTGGTGGTGGGGGCCCAGCTCAGTCTGTGGCTGTTGACCGGTCTTGGCCTGGGCCTGCTGCCTACCCCGCCTCAACCCAAACCCCGTGCTCCGGAAACCCTGGCGGTTGCCAAGCTGGTGCTGCCCGAACCCCAGAGCCGGGTCGGTTCTGTGGGTGCCATCACCCTGCTGGGCAAGACCCGCATCATGGTGGACGGCGAGGTGCTGACGCCCCTGACCCAGGGTGAAGCCCTGTGGCTGCTCAACGACTATTTTCCCGGCCAGACCCCTGGTCCCCTGGAGCGTCAAGACCACGGCTGGCAGACCAGCCTGCCCGGCGGCTTCCTGGTCACCCTGGGGGACGACGGCAAGGTCCGGGAACTGGTCCATTGGCTGCAACCCTGGTTGCTGCGGCTGCATTTCATGCATTGGTGGGGCAGCGGCAAGGACTTTAACCAGCCCCTGGTGCAAATCGCCGCCCTGCTGGCCAACGCCCTGGTGCTGAGTGGCTTTTGGATGGCCGGCCAGCGGCTGCGCCAGCGCCGCCGCAAGGGCAGTATCCGCCTGGACGGCTTTGCCCTGCCGGAACTGGCACCCGGCCCCGGTACCCTGGCCCAGCGTTTGGAGCAGGCAGGCATGCCCATCACCGGGCCTTGTGACGGCGGTGGCCGCTGCGGCGACTGTGTGGTCCGGGTGGACCAGTCCCCGGTGTCACAGGCGGAACGGCGATTGTTGACCGACCAGGCCCTGGAGCAGGGCCTGCGCCTGGCCTGCCAACAGTCCCATTGCAGCCAGTTGACGGCGGTCAGCGAGGAACTGCGGTTGCAAAGCCGCCGCCGTGGCCGCCGCCTTCCTGCCCAGCCCTGACTATTATCTAGACAGGAATCTTGCTGGCAGGGAGCCGCCATGGCGCTTGCAACCCTTTACTGCCGGGCCCAGTTGGGGATGGACGCCCCCCTGGTAACGGTGGAGGTGGATATAGGCAACGGCCTGCCGGCCTTTGCCCTGGTGGGCCTGCCCGAGGCCTCGGTCCGTGAAGCCAGGGAAAGGGTCAGGGCCGCCATCCTTAACGCCGGCTTCGAATTCCCGGCCCGCCGCATCACCGTGAACCTGGCCCCGGCCGAGCTGCCCAAGGAAGGGGGGCGTTTCGATTTGGCCATCGCCCTTGGCATTCTGCAGGCCTCCCAGCAGTTGCCCCAGGGGGACAACAACAGCCTGGAGTTTTACGGGGAGCTGGCCCTGTCCGGCGAGCTCAGGCCCTGCCAAGGGCTGTTGCCGGCCCTGTTGGCCTGCCAGCAGGCTGGCCGCAGCGCCTTTTATCCCGACGCCAACCAGGGCGAAGCCCAACTGCTGCCGGCCCTCAAAGCCCATGGCGCCCCGTCCCTGCTGGCGGTCTGCGCCCACTTGGCCGGCCAACAGGCCCTGCCCATAGCCCCTTCTTGCCAGGTAGACGCTGCCCCTATACCGCCGCCCCTGTCCTTAAACGACGTGGTGGGCCAGGCCCAGGCCAAGCGGGCGCTGATGGTGGCAGCCGCCGGTGGCCATCACCTGCTCTTTATCGGCCCTCCCGGCACCGGCAAGAGCATGCTGGCCCGGCGCCTGCCGGGGCTGCTGCCGCCCCTGGAAGAAGCCCAGGCCCAGGAAAGCGCCGCCATCCATTCCCTGGCAGGTAAACCCCGGGATAACGGCAGCTGGCGCCAGCCCCCCTGGCGTACCCCTCACCATACTGCCTCGGCGGTGGCTTTGGTGGGGGGCGGTTCCGTGCCCAGGCCCGGCGAGATCTCCCTGGCCCACAGCGGCGTGCTTTTTCTCGACGAGCTGGCCGAGTACGACCGCAAGGTATTGGACAGCCTGCGCGAGCCCATGGAAACCGGCGAAGTCAGTATCAGCAGGGCGGCCCAGCAGGCCCGTTTCCCGGCCCGCTTTCGGCTGGTGGCGGCCGCCAACCCCTGCCCTTGCGGCCATTTCGGCAACCCGCGCCGCCCCTGCCGTTGCAGCCCGGAGCAGATCCGCCGCTATCTGGGGCGGCTGTCCGGCCCTTTCTTGGACCGCATCGACCTGCAGGTAGAGGTAGCCATGTTGCCGCCGGGCAGTTTCAGCGGCCAGCAGCAGAGCGGCCCCGACATGGCCGAACTCTGTCGCCGGGTGGCGGCCTGCCAGGCGCGGCAGCGGGCCCGCCAGGGCTGCCTCAATGCCGATCTGGAAGGAGAAGCCCTGCGCCTGGCCTGCCAGTTGGCGCCTGAGTTGGCCCAGTGGTTTGACAGCACCTTGCAGGCCCTGGGCTTGTCGGCCCGGGTCCATCACAAACTGCTGAAGGTGGCCAGGACCCTGGCCGACTGGCAACAGGTCGAGGGCATCAGCCAACAACACCTGGCGGAGGCCATGCAGTACCGGGCCATGGACCGATTGTTGGGGGCGCTGCCCTGACCTGGTCAGTGCAGCTTTCCCCGGCTTTCTGGTAGGCTTGGCCCATCCAAGGACGGAGACCAGAGGACGACCATGAGCAAAGCACTGAGAGACAAGTACGAAGAGGTGGACCTGACCCCAGGCCAGGGTAAAGGCAGCGCCACCCTGTCGATCTTCCTGGGCACCCTGTCGCTGATGGGCGCCCTATGTTTTTTGATGCCCGATCTGTTCACCACCCCCGAATTTCGCGGCTTCTATAATGCTGCCTGGCTCAAGGCCCTATTGCAGTTATCCATCGCCCTTGGCTTTGGCTTCGGCCTCTACTCGATGATGCGCCACCAGTCGGCGGGCTATGGCCTGACCGGCATGGCCCTGGCGGTGGCGGCGGCCCTGGTGGGCTCCGGCCATATCGAGGCCCCCGACATCGACAGCCGTAACCTCTATGTAGGCCTGGACTACTTCGTGCTGACCCTGGTGATCCTGGCCCTGGTGTTTATCCCCCTGGAGCGGGCCTTCCCCAAGGACCCGGCCCAGAGCATCCTGCGCAAAGGCTGGATAACCGACCTCAAGTACTTCATGTTCAGCCACATGGGCGTGCAGCTCATCAGCTTTTTCACCGTGATACCGGTGCAGGTCTATCTCCACGAAGTCAGCACCTGGGAGTTGCAGCTGTGGGTGGCGTCCCAGCCCATATGGCTGCAGTTTATCGAGATCCTGCTGGTGGTGGACCTGGGTACCTATTGGATCCACAGGGCCATGCATGAGATCCCGGCCCTTTGGAAGATCCACGCCATCCACCATTCCACCGAGCAGATGAACTGGCTGGCCTCTTCACGGCTGCATCTCTTCGAGATCCTGGTGAACCGCCTGGCCGGTTACCTGCCGATCTTCGTGCTGGGCTTTGCCCCCTCGGCGGTGTACGCCTACCTGGTGTTCATCTCCTTCCACGCCATCTTCATCCACGCCAATGTGCGCTTTCGCTTCCCCGGGCTGCGCTGGCTGTTGGCCACCCCCGAGTTCCACCATTGGCACCACTCCTCGGAAGACATGGCCATCGACAAGAACTACGCCGGTTTCCTGCCCATCTATGACGTGCTGTTTGGCACAGTGCTGATGCCAAAGACCCTGGCCAGCCGCTACGGCACAGTGTCCGACCACATCCCGGACGGCATCGTCGGCCAGTTCCTCTACCCCTTTAAGAGTTGGTTCAAGAAGTAAAAAAGCCGCCCTCTGGGCGGCTTTTTCATTAGTGGGGATTGAACTGGGCCAGCACCTGGCTTTGCACCGAGCCCTGTACCTCGAACACCTGCATCAGGTAGCGCAGGAAGTTTTCGTCGTCGCACATGGTCTTGCCGGGGCTGTCGGAGATCTTGGCCACCGGCTGGCCGTTGAGGCGGGTCAGCTTCATGACGATATTCATGGGTTCGTTGACCCCGAAATCCCCCATCAGCCAGGTGCCGATACCAAAGGCGGTGTTGATGCGGCCGCGAAAGTGGCTGTAGATCTGCACCGCCCGTTCGAAGTTGAGGCCGTCCGAGAACACCAGGCGCTTGGCCAGGGGGTCCACGTCCAGCTGTTCCAGGCGGGCAATGATCTTCTCGCCCCAGGCGATGGGGTCGCCGCTGTCATGGCGAAAGCCGTCGTAGAGCTTGGCAAGGTAACGGTCCAGATCCCGGCAGAAGGCGTCCACACCTATGACGTCGGTCAGGGCCACCCCCAGGTCGCCCCGGTATTCCTTGACCCAGTTCTCCAGGGCCATCTTCTGGCTGTCCACCAAGCGGTAATTGAGGGCCTGGTGACTTTGCAACCACTCGTGGGCCATGGTGCCCTGGCAGCGCAGCCCCAGCTCCCGGGCCAGGTGCGGGTTGGAGGTGCCTGCAAAATGCTGGGGCAAGGCGGCTTTGATCTGTTCCAGCACCAGTTTCTGTGCGCCGAAGCTGAAGCGGCGGCGGGTGCCGAAGTCGGTAAAGAGAAAGTCGCTCAAATCCACCTTGTCACCGAAGGCTTCCAGCTGGCGAATTTTGCCCTGGGTGCTTTTGTGGATCACCTCGGCGGTGACTTCCGGGTAGCGGTGGCGGTTGCGCACCTCGGAGATGGCCGCCAGCACCGGTATTTCCAGGGGCGATACGTGCAGCAGCGGGCCGTTGGCTTCGATCACCAGCTGGCCGTCCTGGGTGCTGACTTTCAGGAAGTTGGGGTTGAAGCGGAACAGCCGCAGGAATTCCAGGTAGTCGGGCTTCAAGAAGGGGTAGTGCTGGCGCAGGTGGGCCAGCTGGTCTTCGGTGGCATAGAGCTGGGCCAGGGCCTCGAACTCGTCCCGCAAGGGCGCCACATAGGGGCTGAGATCTTCGTCGCTGCGGCAGCGGAAGGTCCAGCGGGCCTGGGTGTTGGGTTGCTGATGCAGGTAGGCCTGCTGCATGGTGAGTTTGTAGAAATCGGTGTCCAGCAGGCTTTGCACGGCGGTTCGTCCAAACATCTCAAGCATCCTTTTGCAGTTGCAATGCCAGCTCCCCGGCATTGTCGACCAGGCGGATCCCGGCCTCGACCATGGCCCGGCAGGCCTCGATGGCGCCGTCATCACTGATGGCGCGGCAGGCTGCCAGGTTGAGGTACACCTTGAAACCGGCCTTGGCCAGTTGCAAGGCTGTGGTTTTAACACAGAAATCCAGGGCCAGTCCCCCCACCAACACAGTGTTCACCTGACGGTACCGCAGCCATTCGATAACGCCGGTGGAGATCCGCTCCTTGAGGTCGTGGTAGCAGGCGCCGTAGGGGTGCATGTGGTTTTCCACCCCTTTGTAGACCAGGAAGTCGTAGTGTTCGGGGGCCGGCAGGCCGGGGATAAGCTCAAAGCCTTCGCTACCGGCTTCGGCGTGGCGCACCCAGGTAAGGTCGGAGTCCGGGTGATCCAGGGGCTGGAGCATCTGGTCGTGGCGGGCCACCACCCATTTGGCGTTGGGGTTGTGGGCGTCCTTGGAGGCGATGCGCAGGTCGGCCAGGGCCGCCTGGGCGTTGAGTTCGTCGGCGATCTCGTCGCCCCCCGGTACCGGCAGCTCCCCCGGGCAAAGGGGGGTGAAGGTGCGCTGGGCGTCGACATCGAATGAGGCAATCATGGGCGCCTCCCAAACTGGACTGGTCTTGGCACTATACCAAATGAAAAAGCGCGCCGAAGCGCGCTTTTTTGGGGCTGGCCGGGATTAACCCAGGGCCTTTTTCATAAAGTTGGGCAGGGCCATGGCGCCTTGGTGGATACCGCTGTTGTAGTACAGGGTCTCAAAGCTTTGGGCATCGGCCGCGTCGCGGCGGAAGTCTCCGAAGCTGTCGCCCTTGCGGGCCAGGGTGCAGCTCCACCAGCCGGAGGGGTACAGGGGCTGGGGGAAAGGCAGGGTCTGGAAGGCGTCAAAGCCGGCCTTGGCCATCTCGGAGCGCATTTCCTGGATCAGCTTGATGTGCAGCAGCGGGCTTTCGGACTGCTGTACCAGGATGCCGCCGGGGCGCAGGGCGCGCAGGCACTCTTGGTAGAAGGCGCAGTTAAAGAGGCCTTCGGCCGGGCCTACCGGGTCGGTGGAGTCGACGATGATGATGTCCACGGAAGCGCTATCGCGGTCTTTCATCCACTGGATACCGTCGATGAACTTGAGCTGGGCGCGGGGGTCGTCGTTGGACTCGCACAGTTCCGGGAAGTAGATCTCGGACAGGCGGGTGACGTTTTCGTCGATGTCGATCTGCACTGCCTGCTCAACGCCGGGGTGCTTGAGCACTTCGCGCAGGGTACCGCAGTCGCCACCGCCGATGATCACCACCACTTTCGGGTCGCTGTGGGTGTACAGGGCCGGGTGGCTCATCATTTCGTGGTAGAGGAAATTGTCGCGGCTGGACACCATGGTGCAACCGTCGATCACCATCAGTTTGCCCCAATCCGTGGTGTCGTACATGGCAGTGGTCTGCCACTGGGATTGGCGGGTTTCCAGGTGGTCGGTGATCCGCAGGGAAAAGGCGCTGCCGTCACGGTCGCTGACCTCGGTGAACCACTGCTTGGCGTCCAGTTGTGACATGTTTTCTGTCTCCATCGACGAGGGCGAAAAAAAGAGCGCGCATTGTGCCTCTGAGGCTAGGCGGGCACAATGAATTTTGCGCACATTTTAGCTGCATGTGAACGGGGGGAACATTACAATACGCCCCCTAAAATTCCCTGCGGCCATAGGAGCTGCTACTGATGCCAAACTGGACTCTGGACAAAGCCCGCAATCTCTACGGTGTCGCCCATTGGAGCGACGGTTATTTCGACATCGACAACCAGGGTGAACTGGTTGCCTTCCCCGATCGAAACCGTAACAGAGCCGGTGTCCGATTATCCGATTTGGTACAGGATCTCAAAGACCAGGGCCTGTCCCTGCCGGTGCTGGTGCGTTTCAACGACATCCTCACCGACCGGGTCAAACGCCTGACCAGCGCCTTTGCCAAGGCGGTGGACAACTTTGAGTACAGCGGCAACTACCATGCCGTCTACCCCATCAAGGTCAACCAGCAAAAATCGGTAGTCGAAGGCCTGCTGGCCGCCAGCCCCCATGTGGGCCTGGAAGCCGGTTCCAAGCCGGAGCTGATGGCGATCCTGGGCGTGGCCACCAGGCCCATCACCATGGTCTGCAACGGCTACAAGGACTCCGAGTTCCTGCGCCTGGCCCTGATTGGCCGCCGCCTGGGCCACAAGGTCTATGTGGTGGTGGAAAAGCTGTCCGAGCTGAAAAAGCTGCTCAATGAGAGCAAGGACATGGGCATAGACCCCCTGGTAGGGGTGCGGGTGCGCCTGAACTCCGTGGGCAAGGGCCGCTGGCAGAACTCCGGTGGCGAGAAAGGCAAATTCGGCCTGGCCGCCCACCAGGTACTGGAAGCGGTAGACATGCTGCGCGCCGCCGGCAAGCTCGACTGCCTGAAACTGGTGCACTTCCACATCGGCTCCCAGATCGCCAACATCCAGGACTTCCAGGGTGCCCTTAAAGAGTGCGCCCGCTACTACGCCGAGCTGCGCGAACTGGGTGTGCCCCTGGACGTGGTGGACGTGGGTGGCGGCCTGGGCGTGGACTACGAAGGCTCCCGCTCTCGTGGCAACTGCTCCATGAACTACACAGTGGACGAGTACGCCGCCAAGGTGATTTACGCCCTCAAGGAGATCTGCAGCGCCCGTGACCTGCCCGAGCCGGACGTGATCACCGAATCCGGCCGCGCCATGACCGCCCACCATGCGGTACTGGTGACCAACGTCATCGACGTGGAGCGCGCCCCCGGCGAGCGCCAGTTCGACGAACCGGCCGAAGACGCCCCCGCCGTGCTGCGTGACCTGTGGCGTACCCTGGACCTGATCCACGACGAGCCGCCCCTGGAAAACTACCACGACGCCGTCTATTTCCTGTCCGAAGCCCACAGCATGTACACCCATGGCCTGCTGAAAATCGGCGAATGGGCCCTGGCCGAGCAGATGTACTTTGCCATCTGCCGTGGGGTGCGCGACCAGCTCAATCCCCGCAGCCGCGCCCACCGCCCGGTGCTGGACGAACTCAACGAGAAGCTGGCCGACAAGCTGTTCTGCAACTTCTCGTTGTTCCAGAGCACCCCGGACGTATGGGGCATCGACCAGCTGTTCCCGATCATGCCGGTCAGCCGCCTGGGGGAAGCCCCCAGCGCCCGCGCCATCATCCAGGACATCACCTGCGACTCCGACGGCCAGATCCGCGAATACGTGGACGCCGAAGGCATTGAGTCCAGCCTGCCTCTGACCGGCTACCAGCCCGGGGACGAGTACCATATCGGCTTCTTCATGGTGGGTGCCTACCAGGAGATCCTCGGTGACCTGCACAACCTGTTCGGCGACACCGACTCGGTGCACGTGCAGCTGACCGCAGACGGCTACCGCTTCGACGCCGCCCACAAGGGCGACACAGTGGCGGACGTGCTCCGTTACGTGAACTTCGATCCCAAGGGCCTGATCCAGGGGTACCGCCGCCAGTTGGCCGCCGCCAACCTGACCGACAGCGAGCGCCAGCAGTTCAGCGCCGAGCTCGAAGCCGGTATCCACGGCTACACCTATCTGGAGGATTGATGCTGGCTTTCCTGCCGAGTTTTCTCAAAGGTCCGCTGGCGGTGTTGGGCTACCTGCTCAACACCCTGTTCTGGTTTCCCCTGGCCCTGGGGCTGGGGGTGATCAAGCTGCTGCTGCCCCTCAAGGCGGTACGCAGCCTCTGTAACTGGATACTGGACCGGGTCGCCACCCTTTGGATCAGCATCAACAACCTCAACAGCCGGCTGTTTTCCCACACCCGCTGGGTGGTGGAAGGGCTGGAGGGGCTCAAGAAGAAGGATTGGTACCTGGTGGTGGCCAATCACCAGTCCTGGGTGGACATCCTGGTGCTGCAACGGATCTTCAACGGCCGCATCCCCTTCATCAAATTCTTCCTGAAAAAGGAACTGCTGTACGTGCCCTTCCTGGGCCTGTGCTGGTGGGCCCTGGACTTTCCCTTTATGCGCCGCCACACCAAGGCGCAGATCGCCAAGGACCCGTCCCTGGCCCAGAAGGACATCGATACCACCCGCAAGGCCTGCGAAAAATTCCGCGACATGCCGGTAACGGTAATGAACTTCGTAGAAGGAACGCGCTTTACCCTGGGTAAGCACCTCAAGCAGGCCAGCCCCTACGCCCACCTGCTCAAGCCCAAGGCCGGCGGTGTCGGCTTTGTGCTCAGTGCCATGGGCGACAAGCTGCACAAGTTGCTGGACGTCACCATCTGCTACGGCAAGGAGATCCCTAGCTTCTGGGATTTCATCAGTGGCCGGGTTAAAGAGATCAAGGTTAAGATCCGCGTATTACCAATTGACGACAAAATACTCGGTGATTATGTTGGTGACGCCGAGTACAAGGCCCGTTTCCAGGAATGGGTGAATCAGATGTGGGCACAGAAGGATGCTGAGCTAGCCCGCATGAAAGCGAAATAACAGGGACCCCATGCTGAGTTTTCTGCCCGGAATCATACTGGCGCCGCTGCTGCTGGCGCTGCTTTGTATCAACGTCTCCTTCTGGGGCGGCATGGTGATGCTGCTGTCCTTGCCCAAGCTGCTGCTGCCGATCCCGGTCTGGCGCCGTTTCATGACCAACGTCATGGAGCTGTGTATCAGGGCTTGGAGCCTGTTGAACCTGGCCATACTGCGCCTTGGCAACAAGATCGAATGGCAGGTCCGTGGCCTGGACGGCCTGGATAAGCGCGGCTGGTACCTGATGATGGCCAACCACCTGTCCTGGCTGGACATAGTGGTGCTGTACGGCATAGCCGGCGGTAAGCTGCCGTTGCCCCGTTTCTTCCTCAAGCATGAACTGATCTATGTGCCCTTCCTGGGCCTGGGCTGTTGGGCCATGGACATGCCCTTTATGCGCCGTTATTCCACGGCCTACCTGAAGAAACACCCCCATAAGAAAGGCAAGGACATCGAGTCCACCGCCAAGGCCTGCGCCAAGCTCAAGCACCACCCGTCCACCATGATCAACTTCGTGGAAGGCACCCGCTTTACCGCCGACAAGCGCGTCAAACGCAACAGCCCCTTTCGGCACCTGTTGCCCCCCAAGGCCGCCGGTATCGCCTTTACCCTGTCGGCCATGGGTAAACAGTTCGACAAGGTGCTGGACGTGACCCTGGCCTACCCCGGCGCCGAAGGCCGTATCGGTCGCACCGTGCTGACCGGCGGCATGACCCGCATCGTGGTGGACATCGAGGCCTTGGAGGTCACCGACGAGGTGATCGGCGACTACTTCAACGACGTGGACTTCAAGCGCCGTTTCCAAGGCTGGCTCAACCAGCGCTGGCAACATAAGGACGACAAGCTGGCCCAGCTGGTGGAGCGGCCGGCAGCGGCGTTGGACCTGTCCGAACAGGGTTCATAGGAAAAGGCGGCCTCGGCCGCCTTTTTTCATAGCTGTTCCATGGCTGTCAGGTCCAGCTTGCCGGCATAGGCCACCAGGTCGGCTTCTTCGCAACCGTCGCACTCTATCTGCACCATGACGCTGCCTTGGACCAGGGTCAGGTTCATGTCGTCCTGGGTTTGCAGCATGGTATTGGCGCCATTGATCTTCTTGAGTTTATAGCCGGCCATGGCAGCCATCTGAGGACTGGCCAACATGCCGGCCAGGGCTTGCATCAAGGGAGAGTCCTTGAGGATACGCAGGGTCAGGCTGATGTCGTCCCCCTTGTAGTAAAGCCTTTCGCTGTGCACGCCGCCCCCCAGCAGCGACATGCTGGCATTGTCGTGCTCGGGTTCGTCGGCGGTCCAGCCGGCCAGGGGGGGTGGGAACAGCTTGGACAGCTGCTCGCCCTGTTGCTGTTGGATCAGGGTGGCGGCATAAGCCAACTGGCTGGCGGCCTGTGACAGCTTGCCTTGCTGATAGGCGGCCTGGCCCGCTGCTATGGCCTCTTCGATGTCACCGGCCTGGCTTGCCCAGGGAGCCAGAGCCAGGCACAGGGCGAGGGTGGTCCTTTTCATAAAAACTCCTGTCAGTCCTTTGGTGTTGGTCGCCATCCAGTCTAGTCCCGGACCGTGCCTTTGTAGATAGCCCGTTCGGGCCACTATAATGGCGCCACTTGCCCTCAAGGGGACCTTAGATGCAACACTTTGAATTTCCTAAAATCGAATTGACCACCGGTGCCCAGGACAGCGACTTGCTGATCTGCCTGGACCCGGCCCGGGCCCCGGCCGGCCTGGCCGCCCTCAAGGCCCTGGCCCCCAAGGCCGGCGCCTGGCTGCTGGCCGAGCCCAGCCCCACCCTGGTGGTGGACCCCAAAGCCGTGACCAGCACCTTCGAGCGCCACAGCCAGGTGCGCAAATGGCTGGCGGTGTTGGGTGACGCCGCCCCGGCCAGCGTCCATATCCAGGGTGACGATGCCCCCTGGGTCGAAGCCCTGGTGGCGGCCCTGCTGGCCCGCCAGGTGCAGCTGCCCAGCTTCAAGGCCGACCAGGCCAAGGGCCAGGAGCTGGCCCGCATCAGCACTGAACTGGAGCTGGACGGCCAGCGCCTGCTGGCCGAAGCCAAGGGCAACGGCCTGGCCCGTTGGCTGAGCGCCCTGCCGGCCTCCGAACTCACCCCCGCCAAGTACCGCACCGTGCTGGAGCAACTGGCCAGGGACAACGGCTGGCAGCTGGAAATGTACGACCAGACCCGTCTGGACGGCATGGGCGCCGGCGCCTTCCTGGCCGTGTCCAAAGGCTCGGACAACGACGAAGCGGCCATAGTGCGGCTGCGCTACCGGCCCCAGGGCGCCAGGGCCAAGGTGGCCCTGGTGGGCAAGGGCCTGTGTTTTGATACCGGCGGCTACAACCTCAAGACCAGCCATATGTTCGGCATGCAAGGCGACATGGGCGGCAGCGCCGTGGCCCTTGGCACCCTCTGGGCCCTGTCCGAGCTGGGCAGCGATCTGGAAGTGGACTGCTGGCTGGCCCTGGCCGAAAACCACATTGGCCCCAAGGCCTACAAGCCCAACGATCTGGTGCGGGCCCTGAACGGCACCACCATCGAGGTGGTGGACACCGACGCCGAAGGGCGCATGGTGCTGGCCGACACCCTGACCCTGGCGTCCCGGGAAAACCCGGCCCTGGTGCTGGACTACGCTACCCTGACCGGTGCCTGCATCAGGGCCATAGGCACGGCCCAGAGCGGCGTGTTCAGCAACAGGGATGACTGGCGTGAAGCGCTGATCGACGCCGGCCGCCAGAGCGGCGAGCGGGTCTGGCCCTTCCCCCTGGATAGCGACTACGACGACAACATCGAGTCGGACGTGGCGGACATCAAGCAGTGCCACCCCGGCACCAGTTGCGACCATATCGACGCGGCCCGCTTCCTGTCTCGCTTCGTTGAGCCCGGGGTGAACTGGGTCCATGTGGATCTCAGCGCCGCCGAGCACAAGGGCGGCCTGGGCCTGGTGGCCACAGAGGTGACCGGCTTCGGGGTCCGTTTCAGCCTGCAGGCGCTGCTAAACGGCGAGCTGCTGAACTAAAAAAGGCGCCGCAAGGCGCCTTTTTGTTAGAGCAGTTCCAGCAACAGGTCGTCCAGGTGCATCAGCTCGTCGCTGAGCTGCTGGCGCTGCCAGAGCAGTTCCCGGCGGGCCTGGGGATCCAGTCCCTGGGGTTGGCAGGGTTTGGCAGGCTTACCAGGTTTATCGGGCTTGCCTGGCTGGTCGGGGCGGCCGGGTTTATCGGGCTTACCCTGTTGATCTTTGGCCTTTTGCGCCACTTCCAAGGCTAACCTGCCGACCACTCCTTTGGACGCCGGCGCCGCTGGGCTGGGTTGCAGCCTGGCTGGGGGCGCGCTGAAAGCAACCTGCCTGGTGCAGGGCACATAGGGGGTTTGCAGCTGGCGATCCAGATCGGCCATGCGCCGGCGCAGCTCCTGCTGGCGGTTTTGCAGCGATTGGCGGTACTGGTTTCTTTCGAAGAGCTGGTGGCCACGTTGGTAGCTGTCCAGGAAGGCCTGCAGGCCCGGGCCCTGGCAGACGCCCTGGTAGCTGTGGCCCTGGCTGCCGTGGCGATAGCCCTGGGCCGGGGTGCAGTACTGGCCGTTGCCCTGGGCCCAGCCCTGGCTGTAGGCGCTTTGGTCTATGCCAATATCGTATTCCCGGCATTGGCTCAGCCAATAGCCGCTACGGGCCACCAGGCCGTTGAAGCCGTCGTTGACCCCTTGCTGGTGCCAGTTCATGGTGGCGCACTGTTCGGCGGTGACGGCGGCGCAGCCGCTGAGCAGCGCCGCCAGCGCCAGTATGAGTACCCGCATCTGTCGTCCTCTTATGGTTATCTTTGTTTAAAGGGCGACCAGCGGGCGCCGGGTATGTGGCCCTACCTCAGAGGCTGCGCAGCAGCAGGCTGTCGATGTGCATCAGCTCGTAGGTCAGTTGTTGGCGTTCCCAGCGCAGGGAATCGCGGGTCTGGGGGGACAGTTTAGCGTCGTTGAGACGGCTGTCGATATCGCTGATGCGCCAGCGGATATCCCGTTGGCGGTCATAGAGGGATTCGCGGTACTGGGCCTTTTCGTATAGGCGCAGCCCCTTGTTGTAACTGTTGAGAAAGGCCTCTTCGGTGTCGGCCGGGCAGACCCCCTGGTAACTGTGGCCCAGGGTGCCGTGGCGGTAGCCCTGCTCGCTGGTGCAATACTGGCGGTTGCCATCGCCCCAGCCCCGGCTGTAGGCGGCGCTGTCCACCTTGACCCCATGGGGTTGGCATTGGCTGACCCAATAGCCGCTGCGGGCCACCAGGCCGTCAAAGCCGTCTTCCAGGCCTTGCTGGTGCCAGTCGGTGCTGACACAGTCCTCCTGGGTAACGGCGCAGCCTGCCAGCAGCAGGGGTAACACTGCCCAGAACCTTCTTCCCATAACGCCTCCTCCTTTGCTTCAAGATAGGTTGCCCAGCCTAAATCGCCAGTGACAAAAAAGGGGCGCCAAGCGCCCCCAAAGGTTGGTTGGAACCGTTGCTTAGATGGGGTTGCCGTCGCTGTCCAGCTTCACCACCTTGCCCAGCTTGAGGCTGCGCACCTTATCTTCGATTTGGCTCAGATCGCCGACCACGACCCAGGTCAGGGCGTCGGGGTGCAGTACCCCTTTGGCGGTGGCCTGCACCTGGTCCAGGGTCAGGGTGTTGACGCGGTTGCCGTAGCCTTCCAGCCAGGTCATATCCTTGCCCTGGGCCAGGGTGTCACCAATGGCACCCAGCAAGGCTCCCTTGGTTTCATAGGCGCCGGGCAACTTGGCCGTTTTGTTGGCCTTGATCTTGTCCAGCTCGGCCTGGGTGGCAGGGGCTTTGCCGGTGTAGGCCTTCAGCTCCTTGACCATCTCCTGGATAGACTCCTTGGTCTTGTCCACCTGTACCGGGGCGTAGGCAAAGTACATGCCCTGGCCTTCGGCCTTGAGCCAGATGGAGCGGGCACCATAGGACCAGTGCTTGTCTTCACGCAGGTTCATGTTGAGCCTGGAGGTGAAGGTACCGCCGAAAATGGCGTTCATCACGTCGATGGCGGTGGCCTGGTCACTGCGCTCGGACGGCGCCAGCTGGCCGGCGATGATGGTGGCCTGGGGGCTACCGGGCTGGTCAATCAGGAAGACCCGGCTCTCGCCCTGCTGGGCTACCTGGTCCAGCTGTTTTTGGGGCTTGGCTTGGGCCGGGGCCTGCCAGTTGGCGAAGTGTTTTTCCAGCAGCGGCTTGAGCTGGGCTTCGGTGGTGTCACCCACCACCACCAGGCGGCCGTTGTCGGGGCGCAGCCAGGTGTCGTGGAAGCTCACCAGATCTTCACGCTTGAGGGCGCTGATGGAGTCCTTGGTGCCGGAGCCGGTCAGGGGCGCGCTGTAGGCGTGGTCCTTGCCGTACAGCAGGCTGGGCAGGACCCGCAGGGCCATGGCCATGGGCTGGGCCTTCTCCTGGTTGAGGTTTTCCAGCCAGCGGGAGCGCTGCTTGTCGATGCTGTCCTGGCTGAAAGCCGGGTGCTGGATAAGGTCGCTGAGCAGGGCCAGGGACGGGTCCAGGTTGACGGTCAGGGCGTCCAGGCTGATGTTGGCGCTATCGAGGCTGGCTTGGCTGGACCAGTTGCTGCCCAGCTCCTGCATGGCGTCGGACAGTTGGGCGGCGCTCAGGCTCTGGGTACCTTCGGCCAGCATGGCCATGGTAAAGCTGGCGGCGCCGGCCTTGTGGCCGTAGTCGGCCGCGTAGCCGCCGTCAAAGCTAAATTGCAGCTCGACAGTGGGGGTGTCGTGGCGCTCGGCCAGGGCCACTTCCAGGCCGTTGGACAGGGTAAAGCTGTGCAGAGACGGCAGGCTCAGGGTGGGCAGCTTGCCCACGGCGGGCAGCTTGCTGCGATCGGCACCGGCCGCCGCCGTTTTATAGTCGGGCTGGGGTACCACGTTCAGCACGAAGGCGCCGTCGTTCAGCCAGGTATTGATGGCGGCTTGGATGTCGGCCGGGGTGGCCTGCTCCAGGTGGCCCAGCTGCTTCTGGTAGTAGCCCGGGTCGCCGTGGTAGACCATGCCGGAGGCCAGGATGTCGGACTTGCCGCCGAAGCCGCCGATACGCTCGGCGCCCCGCACCAGGTTGGCCACCTGGCTGAATTTGACCCTGTCCAGATCCTGCTGGCTGGGGCCTTGGCTGGCCAGCTTGGCCAGCTCTTCGTCAATCACCTTCTCGATGCGCTCCAGGGACACGCCCGGCTTGGCGTCGGCCAGGATGATCATCTGCCCGGCCAGCAGGCGGGCGTAGTTGAAGGAGTAGACATTGGTGGCGAGCTGTTCCTGCTCCACCAGGCGCTGGTAGAGCCTGGAGCTCTTGCCGCCGGTGAGCAGGTCGGACAGCAGGTCCATGTAGTCGCTGTCGGCAGTGCCGGTCTCGGCCACGTTCCACACCTTGTAGAGGCGGGCGTTGGGCACCTGGTCCTGCATGGTGGCGCGCTTGGTGCCTTGGCTCTTGGCAACCCAGGACTGCATCTTCTTCAGGGGTTGGCCGGCGGGGATGTCGCCGAAGTATTTCTCGACCTTGGCCTTGGCCTGGTCGGGGGTGATGTCACCGGCCAGCACGACGACGGCATTGGCGGCGCCGTAATAACTCTTGAACCAGTCTTTGACGTCATCCAGGGAGGCGGCGTTGAGATCGTCCATGGAGCCGATCACCGACCAGGAGTAAGGGTGGCCTTTGGGGAAGGTCTGCTCGGCCAGGTAGCCGAAGACGCGGCCATAGGGCTGGGATTCGCCCTGGCGTTTCTCGTTCTGCACCACACCGCGTTGCTCGTCCAGCTTGGCCTGGTCGATGGCGCCCACCAGGTGGCCCATGCGGTCAGACTCCATCCACAGGGCCATATCCAGGGCCGGGGTGGGGACGTTTTCAAAGTAGTTGGTGCGGTCGTTGTTGGTGGTGCCGTTCATGTCGGTGGCACCGGCCTTTTCAAAGGGGCCGAAGTACTCGTCGTTGAAGTTTTCGGAGCCGTTGAACATCAGGTGTTCAAAGAGGTGGGCAAAACCGGTTTTACCGGGCTTCTCGTCCTTGGAGCCAACGCCGTACCAGACGTTGACGGCGACGATGGGCGCCTTGTGGTCTTCATGGACCACCAGGGTCAGGCCGTTGTCCAGGGTGAACACCTGGTAGGGGATCTTTACTTCTGGGAGGTTCTGGGCGGCGCTGGTGGTGGTGCTGGCCGGGGTGGTGGCCTGGCAGCCGCCAAGCAGCGCCGTGGCCACGGCTGCTGCCGTGAGGGTGCGCATCAGGGGCATCTTCTCGTTCCTTCCGTTGGTCGTAAACTTCCTGAAATTACAGAAAGTCCCGCCATTGACTCAATGGCGGGACTTTAAATAAATGTAACAAAAGGTGGCAGTTGTTTAAGACGCGCTGTCCAGGGTCTTGATAAAACGCTCCGATTCGGCCACCGCCTTCTGCATTTCCTTGACCAGGCTGTCCACCTGCTTCTCTATGCTGCCCAGTTCCCCCTTGAGGGCGCCGATGGCACGGGCATTGAGGTTGTGCTTGAGGTAGAGCACCTGGTCGTGGAACTTGGCCAGCACCGGTGGCATCTTGGCTTCGGCCCGGCGCATGGCGGTGATCAGGCTCTGGTAGCGGCGGCGGGTGTCGGCCAGGGTGCGGGCCGAAGACGCCCGCAGGCTGGCGGAGCTGTACTGGGCCAGTTCGGCGTCCCATTCCTCGAACAGGGCCTCGGCCACGTCTTCCACGGCGTCGATGCGGTCGCTGACGTTCTGGGCCGCTTCCTTGGAGTCTTCGTACTGGGCGGACAGCTCGTCGTAACGGCTTTCCAGTTCGCCGCCGTCCACCTTCACCACGGCCCGAAAATGCTCGAGGGCGTCTTTGAATTGCTGTTGGGCGTCTTGCTGGGCGTCGCCGGCGGCTTCCACCCGGTCGGCCAGGATGTCCCTCTTGTGGATCCCCACCTTTTCCATGGCGGAATAGTAGGCACTTTGGCAGGCGGTCAGGGAAAAGAGGCAGAAAGTGGCGAGGGCCAGGGCGCGCATGCTGGGGTCCTTAGCAGCAAGTATTTGGTGTTAGAGTAAAAGACAGCATCTCTTTGAGCAAACCAAGACCATGACGCTGCCCCAATGGAATGACCTCAAGGCCCATCTGCTGGGCTTTATGAATAGGGTAAAAGAGGACAGGCTCACCCTCCATGCCGGGGCCATGGCCTACGTGACCCTGTTGTCCCTGGTGCCCTTTATCGCCGTGCTGTTCAGCCTGTTCTCGGCCTTTCCCGGCTTCGAACAGGTCAAGGGCGAGCTGCAGCATTTTATCTTCGACAACTTCGTGCCGGCCGCCTCGGACGTCATCGCCGAGCAGGTGCAGGGCTTTGCCGCCAACGCCTCCAAGATGACCGCCCTTGGCATACTGTTCCTGGTGGTCACCGCCCTGATGCTGATCAGCTCGGTGGACAGGACCATCAACCAGATCTTCCGTATCCACAGACCCAGGCGCTGGTCGGTGGCCTTTGCCACCTATTGGTCGGTGCTGACCCTGGGGCCGCTGCTGATGGGGGTGTCCCTGGCCCTGACCTCCTACGTGGTGGGCATGGACGTGTTCCAAAAAGGCGCCCTTTCTGGGGTGCGCACCTTCCTTATCGGCTTGGCGCCCTTTATGGCGTCCTGGGCCGCCTTCATGGTGCTGTACCTGCTGGTACCCAACAAGCGGGTGCGGGTGCGCCATGCCATGGGCGGCGCCATTTTGGGGGCGCTGCTGTTTGAGATCTCCAAGCGCTGCTTTGCCCTTTACGTGGCCCAGGTGCCGTCCTATCAGCTGATTTACGGTACCCTGGCGGCCATACCCATTCTCTTTTTCTGGATTTACCTGTGCTGGCTGATCGTGCTGCTGGGGGCGGAACTGACCGCCTATCTCACCGACTGCGATCAAGACCAGGACCAGCTACCAAGCGAGGACGACAGCGATGCGGGAACTGCTGCCTGAAATAGGCCCCAACTGGCAACAATGGCTGCCGGTGGGCGATGGCCATGAGCTTTACGTGGAAGAAGTGGGCAACCCGGACGGCCTGCCGGTGGTGGTGCTGCACGGCGGCCCCGGCGCCGGCTGCAACGAGGCCATGCGCCGCTTCTTCGACCCCCAGCGTTTTCGGGTGATCCTCTTTGACCAGCGCGGCGCCGGCCGGTCCCGGCCCCATGCGTCTCTGGTGGAGAACAATACCCCCAAGCTGATTGCCGATATCGAACTTATCCGCAGTCAGCTTGGCATCAAGCAATGGCTGGTGTTCGGCGGGTCCTGGGGTTCGACCCTGGCCCTGGCCTATGCCCAGGCCCACCCCCAGGCGGTAACCGGCCTGGTGCTGCGGGGCATCTTCCTGGCTCGGGAGCAGGACTACGACTGGATGACGGCCCCGGACCAGGGCTGTTCCCAGGTTTACCCCGATCACTACCAGGATTTCCTGGCGCCCCTGGGGGGCGACAGCCGGGATCTGATCCCCCGTTACTACCAGCTGCTGACGTCCGACAACGAACTGGAGCGGATGCAGGCGGCCAAGGCCTGGACCCTCTGGGAAGGGCGCATGGTCAATCTGGTGCCGCCGTCCCGGGTAGACGAGCTCTACACCGACCCCAGCCTGGCCCTGTCGGTGGGGCGTATGGAGTGTCATTACTTCGCCCATCGCTGCTTCCTGGAAGAAGGCCAGTTGCTAAAAGACGCCGCCAAGATAGCCCATATCCCCACCGTCATAGTGCACGGCCGCTACGACATGGTCTGCAAGCTGGAAAACGCCACCAGCCTGGCCGCCGTGCTGCCCCAGGCGCAGCTGTGGATAGTGCCGGCTGCCGGCCACAGCGCCATGGAACCGGGCATTACCGACGGCCTGATCAAGGCCCTGGATTGGGTGTGGGAGCGGCTGCAATGATCGCCCTTATCCAAAGGGTGACCCAGGCCCGGGTAGATATCGCCGGGGCCACGGTGGGGGCCATCGACCAGGGGCTGCTGGTGCTGCTGGGGGTGGAAAAGGGCGACGATGAGGCCAAGGCCAAACGCCTGGCCGACAAGGTGGCCAAATACCGAGTCTTCGCCGACAGCGACGGCAAGATGAACCTCAATGTGGCCCAGGCCGGCGGTAGCCTGCTGGTGGTCAGCCAATTCACCCTGGCCGCCGACACCAACAGCGGCAACAGGCCCAGCTTTTCCAGCGCCGCGCCACCTTCGGAAGGGGAGAGGCTCTACCAGGTGTTCTGCGGCTTGTGCCAGGAGCAGGGGCTGAGGGTGGCCACCGGCCAGTTCGGCGCCGACATGCAGGTCAGCCTCTGTAACGACGGCCCTGTGACCTTCTGGCTGCAAAGCTGAGCTGACATTCTGGCCTTGTGGCGGGATGTAACACGGCTGTTGCCCCTGCCATGGTGATTGGGAATAATAGGGGCTGTTGCTTTTACAAGGATGTGAATTATGAATAAGTCATTGTTTTTATTGGCTGCATTAGCCCTTTCTGGTTGCGCAAGCAATGACCTTGGCTCTGTGGTGGACGGCGCCATCAACGGTGCCTCCGACGCCGCCAAGCGCATGGTGGGCATGGGGGATAGCAGCACTGTCTCCGGTAAGCCTGTTTATAACGGCGGCTACAGTGTCGGCAGGGAAGCTGTCTATATTACCGACGCCGAACGCCAATCCGTTGACCTGGGCCGCCTCAGTGCCCAGAAAACCGTCAGCAACCCCAGGGGCCTGACCCGCACCAAGCTGATGGGCTGCTCCCACTTGGACAGCCAGGGCACCATGCCCAGCTGCACCCTCTATCTCTATCCCGTTACCGCCGAAGGCTGGCTGGTCAAGGACCCTGTAACCTTCCATGGTGTCGGTAAGGATTACGTGACCAACAGCGGTCTTTACTATTTCAAGGTTGAGAGCGAGGGCCAGTTCTACGCCACCGGCGAGGTGACCATAGCCAAAGGCCTGACCAACGAGTTGAGCTTTGCCGTGCAGTAAGACGCAGCCATGAAAAAAGGGAGCCCTTGGCTCCCTTTTCTGTTGCCGGTTATTCAGGCTTACCTGTTCAGGTAGGCACCCAGCATCCAGATGGTCTTTTCCTGTTCCTTGATGTAATCGCTCATCAGGGAAGCCGTACCTTCGTCACCGATCTCCCCGGCCAGGGCCAGGATCTGACGTTGTTCGCTGATCAGCTTCTGGTAGCTGTCCAGCAGATGGCCGATACCTTTCTTGCCGTCGGTGATGTCCCGTTCCTCGTTGATGGAGGCTCGTTCGATATAGGCGCTGAAGCTGTGCAGGGGGCGTTCGCTCAGGGTCAGGATACGCTCGGCGATCTCGTCCACCTTCAACAGCAGTTCGTTGTAGGTTTCTTCAAATTTGGCGTGCAGCTCGAAGAAGTTGTCGCCACGGACATTCCAATGAAAGCCCCGCACGTTCATGTACAGGATCTGGTAGTTGGCCAACAGCTTGTTGAGCAGGCCGGTGAGCTTGCTAACGCCATCCTGGTTCAGACCAATCAGATTGTGGTTGCTCATAAGACCTCCTTAGTCATTTGGAATCCTAGTCTAGCCTAGGCTCTTCAAGATAAATAAGCGCTTAAAATTATTCAATGCAATCGTAAATGACGATTGATTGCCTGTGCCTTGCCCTTGTTATCTAATGATGGCCGGATGACCGGAGTATTGATCTCATGCAACTTTGTACGCCTTTGACCGAGAAAGACTTTGCCGACTGTTTTGCCCTGCGCTGGCAGGTGTTGCGGGCGCCCTGGCAGCAACCCCCTGGGTCCGAGCAAGACGAGCTGGAGGCGCAAAGCTGGCATCTGATGGTCAAAGAGGGCGACCAGGTGCTGGCCACCGGCCGCTTGCACCAAAGCGCCCCGGGTGAAGGTCAGATCCGCTATATGGCGGTGGCACCAGGCCAGCAAGGCAAGGGCCTGGGTGGCCTTATTCTGAAGGGGCTGCTGGAACTGGCCGCTTCCCTTGGGCTGTTGGCGGTAGAGCTCAACGCCCGGGTAGGGGCCCTGGCTTTCTACCAAAGGGCCGGTTTCCAACTGTTGGGCGCCGCCCATACCCTCTATGGGGTCATCCCCCACTTCAAGATGCGCATCAACCTGGACCCCCAGCTCCACCAAAGGGCTAAGGCCCTGACCCAGACCTGGCACCAGACCATTCCCCTTTCCCGCTTTATGGACCTGCAGGTACTGGGCTTCAACGGCGCCCAGTTGCTCACCCAGGCCAGCTTTGACAACAACGCCAACCTCCACGGCACCCTCTTTGCCGGCAGCCATTATGCCCTGGCCACCCTGACCGCCTGGGGGCGCATTTGGTGGCAGCTCCAGGCCGAAGGCCTGGATGGGGACATAGTGCTGGGCAAGGGGGAGATCCGCTACAAAAGGCCCCTGACCACGGCGCCGCTGATGCTGAGCCAGGACCAGGGCAACTGGCAGGAACTGGCCAACCTGCGCCAGGGCCGCAAGGCCCGCATTCATCTGGAGGCACTGGTGACGGGGTCCGGCCCCCAGGAACCGGCGTCTGTGTTCAGTGGCACCTACGTGATATTGCCCAAAGGCTGATGCCAATCTAGTCAGTGGCGCTGGACTCTTGTTATAATGTCACAGCGCTTTTTCTATCGAGATCCCCATGCTCCTGGTCTTGAGTTTGCTGGCCCTTTTGGCTGGCCCTTTGCTGTACCGGCAGTTGTCCCGCCGCCAAGACTGGCTGACGCTGCTGGACAACTTCATCTTCGTGGTGATCGGCGGCCTGCTGCTGTTCCACGTCATGCCCCAGGCTCTGCACCAGGGCGGCTGGCCGGTGCTGGTGTTGCTGCTGGCCGGTGCCGTGGGCCCAGGCCAGGTGGAACACCTGTTCAAGGGCGCCGCCAAAGCCACCCATAACCTGACCCTGCTGGTGGGTGTGGGGGGCCTTATCCTCCACGCCATGACCGACGGTGCCGCCCTGGTGGATGGCCAGGGCCACACCGGTGCCATGCTGGCCCTGGGAGTGGTACTGCACCGCTTACCGGTAGGCCTGACCCTCTGGTGGCTGCTGCAGCCCCAGTACGGTCGTCTGGTGGCCGCCCTGGCTTTGGGGTTGGTGGTGGGTGGCACCCTGGCCGGCTTCTTCCTTGGCAACCGTTGGCTACCGGATCTGGGCACAGAACAGCTGGGCTGGCTGCAAGGCCTGGTGGCCGGCACCCTGCTGCATGTGGTGCTGCACAGGCCCTTTAGCCGCCACCACCACGGCAGCAACTGGATGGCGGGAGTCGGTGGCCTGCTGGGGGCCTCCGTGCTGGTGGCAATCTCCCTGCCCGCCCTTTATCTGCACGGCCACGACCACGGCCAGGAAACCGGCGCGGCGCTGATGCGCTTTTGGCACCTGCTGCTGGCCCTGTCCCCTTGGCTGCTGGCCGCCTACGGCCTGGCCTTGCTGCTCAATTGGCTAAGACCCCTGCGCCACAGCGGCCCAGACCAACCCCATGGGCTTTGGCGAGGCATGATCTGGGGCCTGATGCTGCCGGTGTGCCTGCCGGACGCGGCCCGGGTCTACCCCAAGTTGCTGCAACACGGCGCTCCCCCGGTAATGGCCCTGGCCTTCCTGTTGGCGGCCCCCATCTTCGGTATCGATGCCCTGCTGGCCAGCCTGGCGGTGTTGGGGGGCGAGCTGACCCTATGGCGCTTTGCCTCGGTGTTGGTGCTGGCTCTGGCCTGCGCCTGGGTGTTGGTGCGTTTCCTCAAGCGGGTGCCGGCTCGCTCCTGCTATCAACATGACGCCGAGGCGCCATTGCGTTCGGCCTTCGAGATGGGCTACGGCCACCTGATCGACCACACGGCGCCTTGGGTGATCACCGGCCTGGTGGTGGCGGCCACCCTGGCACCCCATCCCTTGTGGCAGGCGCTGGCGGTGCACCCGGAATGGCAATTGCTGTTGGTGCTGGCCCTGGCGCTGCCCCTGCACCTATGTGCCACCGGCCTGACCCCTGTGGTGGCGGTGCTGTTGGCCTTTGGCCTCAATTGGGGGGCTGCCCTGGCCCTGTTGCTGGTGGGGCCGGCCTTGAACCTGGGGCTGCTGCGCTACCTGGCCCAGCAACACTCGCCCCGTTTCGCCTGGGCTTACGGCCTGGTGGTGATGGCGGTGGCCGCCGCCCTGGGGTGGGGCGTCAGCCAATGGGTGGGGGTGGACGCTTCCAGCCTGCCGGCCCTGATGGACATAGCCCCGGACAGCCCCTGGCGTATCGCCTGCGCCGTGACCCTGGTGGGGCTTTTTGCCACCGCCTTGCTGCGCCGTGGCGCCCGGGGCTTCGTCGCCGAGCTCTGGCCCAAGGGTCTTATCATAAAACCCCATCACCATCATTGACTTGCCAGGGGCTTGCGCCCCTGCTAGTGCTTAGCTAGCCGAGCAAGAGGAGAACAATATGGTCTGGTTGAAACGACTCGTCACCGCCCTGGTGTTGTTGGTGGTGCTGTTCTTGGTGGTGGGACTCTTCCTGCCAAGGGACGTGCAGGTGGAACGCAGCCTGCACATGGACGCCAGCCCCCGCCAGGTGTTCGCCGTGGTGTCAGACTTTCACCAATTCAACGACTGGTCCCCTTGGTATGGGCTGGATCCGGCCGCCCGTTATGACATAGCCGGCGAGCCAGGCCAGAGCGGCCATAGCCTGAGCTGGCAATCGAACAAAGCGGAAGTGGGCAACGGCACCATGCGGCTGCTGGAGGCCAACGCCCCCGGTTATGTGGCCATGAAGCTGGATTTTGGTAACCAGGAAGAAGCGGACAGCTATTTTCGGATCAAGGCAGAAGGCAGTGGCAGCCAGGTGACCTGGGGCTTTCGCACCAACTTTGGCAATGACGTACTGGGCCGTTACTTTGGCTTGCTGATGGACAAAATTCTGGGAGACCAGTACCAGCAGGGCCTGATGAAACTGAAAGAGAAAGTGGAGAAAAGTGAGCCCGACGACAACGGCTAGAGGAGGGAAGAGGGGATTCTGCCTGTTTCTATTGTCGTCGGGCCAGTCCGAAAGACAGCCAGCTCGGTTCCCACTAAGCATGGCATCGGACTTGAAACGACCACACAGCCGGGACGTCGTCTGCGTGGCTTGTGCCCCAACCTGGCTCCGCTTGCAAAGAGACAGGTCGAAAACACCTAGCCACTGTACAACATGCAGTAGGCAGCTGAACAGTCATAAATTTGCTTTGTGCCTAAAATGATGAAAATTGATACAGGTGTTATAGGAGCCGGTTGGCTCGGTGAGCCGCTAGCCAACAGCTTGTTGCATAAAGGCTTTTCGGTATTGGCAACCAGGCGTGACCCGGCCGCTTGTGCCCGGCTGGCGGTTGCCGGCCTCAAGGCCCACCCCCTGGATCTGGCGCAATTGCCAGCCCTGGGCCCACTGGCCGACTGCCGGCGACTGGTGCTGGCCTTCCCCCCCGGCATCCGCCGGGGCCAGGGCGACAGCTACCTGGCCATGCTGGCCCATTTGCGGGATGGCCTGGCTGGCACGGCGGTTGAAAACATCCTGCTGGTGTCCTCCACCGGCGCCCTGGCCGAACAGGACGCTAACCTGGACGAGCAGAGCCCGGCCGACCCCCAGTCTCCCCTGGCCCAGGCCGAAGCGGCCCTGCTTCAGGACCGTCGCTACCAGAGCAGTGTGATCCGCATGGCCGGCCTCTTTGGCCCTGGCCGCTACCCCGGCCGTTTCCTGGCCGGCAAAGAGGGTCTACCCCGTGGCGCGGCGCCGGTGAACCTCATCCACCAGGCCGACGCCATCGGCCTTTGCCTGGCGGTGCTGGAACAGGGCCGTTGGGGCCAGGTATTCCACGGGGTGGCCCCGGTGGCCTACCGGCGTGACCAGTTCTATACCCAGGCCGCCCGCCTGGCCGGCTTGGCCGAACCGGTATTTGTCGACCAGCAAGGGGGCAAGCGGGTGCTGGGGGACTGGACGGCCAAAACCCTGGGCTACCAATACCAGGTGCCGGACCCCCTGGCTTGGTGCCAAGGGGCGGCGTCTGGGGTAGAATGCTGACCCTTTGTTCAATTTCTTTTTCGACGGGATGGTGTTGTGAACATTCAAGCGCTGCTTAATGACAAGGTTGGGGCCGCCATGGTGGCTGCGGGTGCGCCGATTGGGACACCGGCTGCGGTGCGCCAGTCTGCCAGGCCGGAGTTTGGCGATTACCAGGCCAACGGTGTCATGGGCGCTGCCAAGCGAATGGGCCAGAACCCCCGCGAATTCGCACAAAAGCTGCTGGATAACCTGGAGCTGGACGGTATCGCCGACAAACTGGAGATCGCCGGCCCCGGTTTTATCAACATCTTCCTCAAGCCCCAGTGGCTGGCCGAGCAAGCCGAAAAGGCACTGGCTGACGCCGCCCTGGCGGTCAGCAAGCCCGCAGCCCAAACCGTGGTGGTGGATTACTCCAGCCCGAACCTGGCCAAGGAAATGCACGTTGGCCACCTGCGCTCCACCATCATCGGTGACGCCGTGGTCCGTACCCTGGAGTTCCTGGGCCACAAGGTGGTGCGCCAGAACCACGTGGGCGACTGGGGCACCCAGTTCGGCATGCTGCTGGCCTACCTTGAAAAGCAAAAGGCCGAGGGCAAGAGCCAGGCCGAGATGGGCCTGTCCGACCTGGAAGTCTTCTACCGCGCCGCCAAGGGCTGCTTCGACGAAGACGAAGCCTTTGCCAACCGCGCCCGTGAACTGGTGGTGCAGCTGCAGGGCGGCGACCAAGCCTGCCTGAAAATGTGGCGCGAATTCAACGACATCTCCCTGGCTCACTGCCATGAGGTATACCACAAGTTGAACGTGTCCCTGACCCGCCAGGACGTGATGGGCGAGTCTGCCTACAATGCCGATCTGGCCCAGGTGGTATCGGATCTGGAGGCCAAGGGCCTGCTGGTGGAAGACCAGGGCGCCAAATGCGTGTTCCTGGACGAGTTCAAGAATAAAGACGGCTCCATACTGCCGATCATCATTCAAAAGGCCGGCGGTGGTTATCTCTATGCCACTACCGACCTGGCGGCCATGCGCTATCGCAACAACGTACTGAAGGCCGACCGCGCCCTTTACTTTGTGGATCAGCGCCAGGCCCTGCACTTCAAGCAGGTGTTCACCCTGGCCCACAAGGCCGGTTTTGTGCGCGATGCGCTGAGCCTGGAGCACATGGGCTTTGGCACCATGAACGGCGAAGACGGCAAGCCCTTCAAGACCCGCAGCGGCGGCACCGTCAAGCTGATTGACCTGCTGGTGGAAGCCGAAGACAAGGCCTATCAGCTGGTCAAGGAGCGCAACAGCGACTTCGACGAGGCGGAACTGCGCGAGATAGCCCACGCCGTGGGTATCGGCGCCGTCAAATACGCCGATCTGTCCAAGCACCGCAGCTCAGACTACATCTTCAGCTTCGACGCCATGCTGAGCTTTGAGGGCAACACCGCCCCCTACATGCTCTACGCCTACACCAGGGTGGCTTCCATCTTCCGCAAGGCCGGCATCGACGCTGCCAGCCTGAGCGCCCCGCTGCTGCTGGCCGAGCCCCAGGAAAAGGCCCTGGCCCAGAAGCTGCTGCAGTTCGAAGAGACCATCGAGTCTGTGGTGCGCGAAGGCGCTCCCCATTACCTGTGCCTGTATCTCTTTGAACTGGCAGGACTCTTCTCCGGTTTCTACGAGGCCTGCCCGATCCTGTCCAGCGAAGACGAAGGGGTGAAAGGCTCGCGCCTGAAACTGGCTCACCTGACCGCCCGCACCCTCAAGCAGGGCCTGGACCTGCTGGGTATCAAGACCCTGGAACGGATGTAAGCCACAGCGACAAAAAAGGGAGCCTTTGGCTCCCTTTTTTATTGCCTTAGAGGCTGGGCAGGGCCCGGCCCAGCATCGCCTTTAGCTGCTCGACAATGGCCTTTTCCTTGGCCTTGTCGTAGGCCTCGATGCGGGGGGTGTGGACATGGCCCACCGGGATAGGGCTGCCGACGATGTTGCGCAGGCGGATGGCCCGATAGCTGATCTCGTTGGACAGGTAGCCGCCCCCCGAGCCCCGCACCGACACCTCGTCCTGGATCTCCTTAAGGTGCAGGGCCTCCTTCTCGCCCCCCAGGGTGGCTACCAGGCGGTTGTCGTTGATCTTGAAGGGGCCAGGCGCCCCTTCCATGGCATCCACCGGCAGGCTAAAGCTGACGAACTCCGGGCCCGACAAGGGCTTGCCGTAAAGTAGCGGCAGCTTTGGCAGTACGCTGGTGGCACCGGTCATCACATTGAGGTTGTCCGGCGCCTCGGCGCTGCGGCGTTTGCCGGGGTAGCGCTCCAGGTCAAAATCGCTGCGGCCCATGGACACAGTCACCACCATGTCGGCGCTGTTTTGGGTGTAGAAAGGCAGCAGCAGCCGTTCAATCAGGCCCTCATCGAAGTCGGCAAAGCGCACCGGCACCAACACCGTCTCCACCCTGGCCTTGATGCCATCCTGCTCAATCAGCTGGCCGTCCAGCAACAAGGCTGCCAGGCCGGAGGGATTGGACTGGTCGATATGGCGGTCCAGGAAGAAGGGATCGAAGCCGGTCAGCAGGATGCGCTTTTCCGGGCCGGAAAAATGAATGTCTTCGATGCCCCTGCTGACCCGTTCGAAGCGGCGCAGCAAGGCGTCCTTCTGGGCTTGGGGTAGTGCCAGGGCCCGCAGCTTGGCCTTGCCGGCCAGGCGGAACCAGTACAGGGGCCTGTCGTCCAGGCGCTCCCGGGCCAATGCCTTGCCAAGGGCAAAACCCTGGGCCGCCACCTGGGCGACCTGGTCCAGGTCGCTGTTGGCGTCCAGCTTGGCCAGCAATGGCGCGAAGGGCGTCAGCAGGCCGGGCATGGCCGCTTCGGCCTTGGGCAGGCGGGCTTCTTCCACCTCGGCCAGTACCGGGACGGTGAAAAGGCTTAGTAACAGCAGGTAACGAAACATGGCTATCTCCTTGATAAGAGACAGCTTGGCAGAAAGCGGCAGTGGAAGAAAGCCTGGCTTTGGCCAGTAAAAAGCCCCGCCAGGCGGGGCTTTGCTCGGTTAAGGGCAGCTGGCTTCGCCTATGTCTTCCCAGACGGCGGCAATGCCGGGCTCTTCGTTCTGGGTCCACCACTTGGCGCGCCAATGGCGGCCGTTGTGGTCCACTTCATCGCCGCCGTTGTAGGCCACCGAGGCTTGCCAGCCTTGGGCCACGCTGGACACCAGCTTCCAGGGGCCGTCGGCCTGGCTGGGGGTGTTGCCCTGGGTCCAGTATTTGGCTTCCCAGACCAGGTTCTGGTAGCTGACCTTGGCACCGCCAACATAGACGGCGGCGCTGTCCCAGGCCGGGAAGTTACCGGCGTCCGGGTCGCTGGCCTGGCAGCCGTCGCCGGCCGGGCTGACCAGCAGTTGGGTCTGGCCGCTGGCGGTGAGGCCTTCGGCATCGGTGACGGTCAGCCCTATGCTGTAGCTGGTCTGGCTGTCCACGGCCGGTGCGGTCAGGCTCAGGCTGGGGTCGGTGAGGCTGGTGGCGCTAAGGCCGGCCGGCAGACTCCATTGGTAGCTGACCGCCCCTTCGTCGCTGACGGTGGCATTGATGGTGACCTGGGCGCCGGCCTGGGCCAGCACCTGGGCCGGCAGGCTGAGGCTGGGGGGCTGGTTGGGCTGGGGCGCCTGATTGGTGACTGTGACCTCGTCGCTGCTGGTCAGTTCCCCGTCAGACACGGTCAGGCGCAGGCCATAGCTCTGGGTGTCGCTGACCTGGGGCACCTGGAAGCTGAGCTGGGCAGCCGCAGTGTTGCCAAGGTTCAGGGCCGGGCCGCTGATCTGGCTCCAGCTGTAGCTCAAGCTGTCGCCGTCCGGGTCGCTGGAGGCGCTGGCGGACAGGGTGACGGTTACCGGGCCCTGAACCTGCTGGTCGGCGCCGGCCCTGGCTACCGGGGCGCGGTTGGCCGGTGGCGTGCCGCCGCCATTGCCCAGGCCTTGGTGCATGGCGTTGAGGATGTCACCGTTGTCGGCGTCAATCTCCCAGGCAAAGAGGCCGCCCAGGCCCTGGTTCAGCACGTAGCTGCCCTTGGCCTGCACCGAGCGGGGGTCGTCATAGGTGATGAGGTCGCCGGTATCGGCCTTGAAGATATAGGGGGCCTCGGCCACGGCGTCATAGCCGTATTGCCAACTGGGCAGGTACTCGTTGGCGATCTGGCGATAGTCCACCACCCCCGCTTCCCAGGTGCCTTTGACGGCGCCGGTGGCGGTGCCGGTAAAGGGATTGCCGGCCTGGTACCCGGAGACCCCGGTCCAGCCCCTGCCGTACATGGCGGCGCCCAGCACCACCTTGCCGGGGGCGACTCCCTGGGCCAGCAGGGCTTGGACGCCCTTGTCGGCATAGTACTTGGTGTCGGGCTTGCCGTCGGCGGCATGGAGGGCGGTCTGGTGGCCCAGCTCGGTGTTGCTCCAGGCGCCGAAGAAGTCGTAGGACATCAGGAAGATGTAGTCCATGTACTGGCTGCTGGCCTGATAGTCCACCACATCTATCTTGTCTGGGCCGGCGCTGATGGCGGAGGTTAACTCCAGGGTACGGCCGGTATCCGCCTCCACCCTGTCCATCATGGCCCGCAGCTCCTGCATCAGGGTCAGGTAGGTGGCGCCGTCGCCGGGGCTGCCCAGGTCCGGGTTGGCGCCCTGGCCACCGGGGAACTCCCAGTCGATATCGACACCGTCAAAGAACTTCCAAGTGCGCAGGAATTCTTCCACCGAGTCCACGAACACCTTGCGCTTGGCGGCGTCACCGAGGAAGTAGAAGGGGTCGGACAGGGTCCAGCCGCCGATGGACGGCAGTATTTTCAGGTCCGGATAGGCCTTTTTCAGGGCCATCAACTGGCCGAAGTTGCCCTTGTAGGCGCTGGCGTAGCTCTGGCCACTCTGGGTCTTTTGCACGGCGGCGAAGGGGTCGTGCAGGGCCACCTTGAAATCGGCCCGGCCGGCACAGGCCCGTTGCAGGGCCTGGAAACTGCCCTCTATGGTCTTGAGGCTGTCGTTGATGCCGTCACCGCCGCAGATGGGAATGAAGCCGTACAGCAGGTGGTTGAGGTTGTAGGCGGGGATCTTGTCCACCGGGAAACTGCGGCCATAGACGCCCCACTCTACGAAGTAGGCCCCCAGCACCTTGCCGGACTGGTCCACGAAAGGCTGGTTGTTCTCCTGGGGGCTGACCACCAGGGGATCGAGGTGGCTACCGTCGGTGTCGGCCACGGTGATGGCTTTGGGGTCGCTGCTGGTGCAGCCGTCGCTGTTACAAAGGGCCACCTGCAACTGGTATTGGCCCCCTTTGGCCACCTGCAAGGTGGCCGAGCCGGTCTGGGTGGCGCCGCCGCTGATGCTGTCTTCCCTTACCACCTGGCCGTTTAGCAGGTATTGGACGCGGGTGGCACCGTCCCCTGAATACTTGGTCCAGGCCACAGGTACGTCGGCGGCGTCCTTGATGGTGAGCAGCTGCTCGTAGGCGGTGGCGGCGTCGTCCACTTCGATGATGGCGAAGCTGGTTTCCATCCAGTCGATGCCGGGTTTACCGGGAGCGGCGGCCCAGGCAGGGCCTGCCAGGGCAGTGGCCACGGCGGCGGCGAGCAGAGTGTGTCTGTTGTGCATAAGTCCCTCGTTCATTCTTGTTTGGATGTCCTCGCACAACGCCGACGGCTTACCAGAATGCGGTGACAGCGTTGTCATTCGTTGTCGTAAAAATCCGACAAATCCTCTTAACCCTAGACCTGAATTTTGCGCATTTCTTGGTCATTGGTCACAAAATGGCTGGGCAAATGAAAGTTTTTTGACCAGCTGTTGCCAAGTTTCAGCCTGAAAAGGCCTCTTGAGCTGCTCCAGGCCATCAGGCAAGGTAGAGGCCCTGTTTGTCTTTTGGAGTTGTCATGGACGATCTCAAGCGTTGCCCCTGGTGTGGCCAGGATCCCCTTTACCAGCAATATCACGACACCGAGTGGGGCGAGCCGGTCCACGACGATCGCACCCTCTTCGAATTCCTTATCCTCGAAGGAGCCCAGGCCGGCTTATCCTGGATCACCGTGCTGCGTAAACGTGAGTCCTACCGCGCCGCCTACGACCAGTTCGACGTGCAGAAAATCGCCGGCTACGACGATGAGGATCAGAGCCGCTTGCTGGCCAACCCCGGTATAGTGCGCAACCGCCTCAAGGTGGCCGCCAGCATCGATAACGCCAAGGCTTTTATCCGGGTGCAGCAGGAGTTTGGCAGCTTCGCCAGCTATCTGTGGGCCTTTGTGGACGGCCAGCCTATCCGTAACCAACCCCAGACCCTGGCCGAGGTGCCCGCCGTGACCCCTTTGGCGGAGAAGATCAGCAAAGACTTGAAAAAACGGGGTTTCCGATTCGTTGGACCCACCATCATCTATGCCTTTATGCAGGCTGTTGGCCTGGTTAACGACCACCTGGTGAGCTGCCACCGCCACCCTGGCTAAGGCCTGGCAAGGCATAGGGGCGCCGGCGTGGCCGCTGGCTGCCTCTTTTTTGTACTAATCTTAACCTCCTGTCCTTCAAGACATTTGCTCAAGGACGCGCCCCGACGCAGGAGGAATGATGCGACCCCTACTGGCCCGCCTTCAGTTCGTGCACGCTGTGTTGATCGTCTCCCTGGTACCTTTGGCCGGCATGCTGCTGGCCCTGGTGCTCTATTTCGGTGATTTGCTGGGCCAGGCCGGCCAGGCGGCCACCGCCGTGGAGCTGGTGGAGCTGGTGGAGAGTGCCTCCGACCTGGCCCAACAGGGGGCGGTGGAGCGGGGCCTCAGTGCCGGTTACATCGGCTCCAACGGCCAGCGTTTTGCCAAGGAGCTGGCCGAGCAGCGCCAGAAAATGGATGCCGCCGTGACCAAGATCAGGGCCTGGCCCCTGGCGGAACTCGGTCAGGAAAGCCGGGACAGGGTCCGGTTGATCCTGGACCAACTGGACGAGCTGCCCAGGGTGCGCCAAAGGGTGGACGACCTGGTGCCCAACAGCGGCGCCTTCGGTTATTTCAGCAGCCTTAACGACAAGGCCCTGACTTTTTCCTCCACCCTGTCCCGTAACCTGACCCGGGTGCCGGAGCTGAAAAACCTGCTGGACGCCACCCTGACCCTGTTTTGGGCCACCGAAGAGTCGGGGCGGGTACGGGGCCTCCTTAACGGCGCCTTTGCCCGGGGCCAACTGGACGAGGGCAACTACTACGTGGTGGTGCAGGCCATCACCTCTTCCGACATTTACCTGACCCAGTTCCAGCATCTGGCTCCGGTGGATTTTGCCGAGCGGCTGGAAGCCCTGCGGGCCAAGGACTATTGGCAGCAGGTGGAAGGCATACAGCAGCAACTGCTGCGCCAGGGGGAAGGGGGCAGCCTGGCCGACCCTTCCCAGGGGCGTTGGTTTGCGCTGGCGACGGAGCGGATAGGCGCTATCAAGGGGCTGGCCCAGGAGCTGAACCTGCTGCTCAGGGACAGAGCCCATGCCACCCAGGGAGATGCCCGCGCCGCCTTGTTCTGGTCCGGGCTGGCCAGCCTGGCCCTGATCTGCCCTCTGATTTATCTGATCTGGGTGCTGACCCGCTCCCTAAAGCACCGGGTCCACGTGGTGGACCATACCCTGCGCGCCATCACCCAGGACTCGGACCTGACCCTGCGCCTCAACGACGACAGCGGCGATGAGCTGGGCAACATCAGCCGCTCGGTGGACCAGCATCTGGACGAGGTGGCAGGTATCTTCAAGGGCTTCCATGTAACGGCCCGCTCCGCCACCGAAGTGATGGACAACATCATGCAGGCTGCCGGTGCCGCCACCGGTAACGCCGACAGTCAGCACCAGCGGGCCGAGCAGCTGGCCCACGCCATGCAGGAAATCGCCCAGGCCGCCGCCGAGGTGTCCGGCAGCATGCAGCTGGCCCGGGATTCTATGAACCAGGCCGGTGAGCATGTGGAACGCAGCCAGCATCTGACCGAGTCGGTCAATCAGGGTTTTCAGGAACTGACCCACTCCATCGCCGACAACAGGGCCGAGATTGAGCGCCTTGACCAGCACAGCGGCGAGATCTCCGGCATCCTCGACACCATTACCGGCATTGCCGAGCAGACCAACCTGCTGGCCCTCAATCCCGCCATAGAGGCGGCCCGGGCCGGTGAACAGGGCCGGGGTTTTGCGGTGGTGGCGGACGAGGTGCGTTCCTTGGCTTACAAGACCCGGGAGTCCACCGAGAGCGTGCGCACCATGATAGAGCGACTGCAAAACTCCAGCGCCAGCGCCCTGGCGGCCATGGAAAGGAACGAAGAGCAGGTGTTGCAAACCGCCAGCCGGGTGCGGGACAGCGCCGAGGCCGTGGCCCTGGTCACCCGGGAGATAGAGCGGGTGCAAGACCTGGTCAGCCAGGTGGCGGCCGCCGCCGAACAGCAGTCCGCTACCCTGGCCGAGGTGCAGCTGACCACCAGCGGCATCAATAACCTGTCGGAAGATACGGTGCTGAGGGTGAAAACCGTCAACGATGCCGCCCGGCACCTGCGCGAGCAACTTTCCACCCTGGAGCAGCGCCTCAGCGGCTTTCGCATGGCCTAGGCAGCACCTTGCTTGCGGCCAGGCGCCGAGACGTCGGCCCCTGGCTCTGCTAGCATGTCGGCCTCTCGATTTCCGATCCCGGAGTGGTCATGGCGACCGTGGATTCCAAAGGTACCTTCTACGCCCTGGGCGCCTATTTCCTGTGGGGCATAGCCCCGGCCTACTTTAAGCTGATCCAGGCGGTACCGGCCACCGAAATCCTCACCCACAGGGTGGTCTGGTCCTGCGTGCTGCTGTTGGGCCTGCTGCTGGGGCTGCGCAAACTGGCAGCGGTGCGCCAGGTCTTTCGCCAGCGCCGCCAGTGGCAGACCCTGCTGCTGACTGCCTGCCTTATCGCCACCAACTGGGGCCTCTTTATCTGGGCCATCAACAGTAACCACATGCTGGAAGCCAGTCTGGGCTATTACATCAATCCCCTGATCAACGTGGCCCTTGGCATGTTGTTCCTGGGAGAGCGGCTGCGCCGCCTGCAGTGGGTCGCCCTGGCCCTGGCCGCCCTTGGGGTGCTGGCCCAGCTGATCGCCTACGGCAGCCTGCCCTGGATAGCCCTGGTGCTGGCCACCTCTTTTGGCCTTTATGGGCTCTTTCGCAAGAAGGTGCCGGTGGACCCTATCGCCGGCCTGTTCGTGGAAACCCTACTGCTGCTGCCGGCAGCCCTGGTCTACCTCTGGTGGCTCGACAGCCCCACTGGCATGAGCCACAACACCTGGCAGCTCAACGGCCTGTTGATCGCCGCAGGGGTGGTCACCACTGTGCCCTTATTGTGCTTTATCGCGGCGGCCAGGCACCTGCCTTTGTCGGTACTGGGCTTCTTCCAATACATAGGCCCCAGCCTGACCTTTGTGCTGGCAGTGGCCGTTTACGGAGAGTCCTTCGATCCCCACAAGGCCCTGACCTTCCTCTTTATCTGGGGTGCCCTGGGGGTCTTCGTGTTCGACGCCCTGCGCCAACAATACAAGCGGCGCCAAGCCAAGGCCTGAGTCCCTTTTGGCCCACTGGACTAGGCTAAGGGAAAAGCCCTTGCCGAGGTGGGCCATGACAAGATTGCTGCTGTTGACCTTGCTGCTGCTGGGGGCCTGCGCCTCCACCCAGGATGTGGAAGACCCCGGGGCCCTGCGCCAGGGGGAGATGATCCGGGTTACCCTCAAGGATGGCCGCAGCCTGCAGGGTCTCTACCAAGGTCAGACTGACGAACTGCTGATGACGTCCAAAGGCTCTGTGCCCTTGGCCCAGGTGGCCGGCATAGAGCACAGGGAGGGCCCCCAAGGGGAAAAAGCCAATGCCCTAGCCAAGTTGTTCAACAACAGCCTGCTGGTGGCCATAGGCGTATTGGGCCTGGTGTTATTGCTATGAAAAAGGCCGCCCTTTGGGGCGGCCTTTTTTGGTGTGGTTGGCGGGGTCAGAGCGCTTCTAGGCGGGCGTAAGCCACCACCAGCCATTTGGGGCCGGCATCGTCGAAGGCCACCTGCACCCGCGACTGGGGCCCGGTACCTTCGTAGTTGATGATGATGCCGTCGCCGAACTTGGCGTGGCGCACCCGCTGGCCCAGGCTCAGGCCGGTTTCGTTGAACTGGTCCTGGCGCTTTTGGTACTGGGGCGCCGGGCGGCTGACCTGGGTGCGCATCCGCACCTCTTCCAGGCAGTCCTGGGGGATTTCCCGCAGGAAGCGGCTGGGAGTGTGGTACTCGTCCCGGCCGTAGAGGCGGCGTGACTCGGCGTAGCAGAGGTAGAGCTTTTTCATGGCCCTGGTCATGCCTACGTAGCAAAGGCGCCGCTCTTCCTCGAGGCGATCCGGGTCGGTGACCGACTGCATCGACGGGAACATGCCCTCCTCCACCCCCACCAGGAACACCAGGGGGAATTCCAGGCCCTTGGCGGTGTGCATGGTCATCATCTGCACCGCGTCTTCGAACTCGTCGGCCTGGGTGTCGCCGGACTCCAGGGCGGCGTGGGCCAAAAAGGCGTTCAGCTCGCTCATCTCCTCGCTGCCTTCCGGCGGCTCGAAGTCCTGGGTGGCGGACACCAGTTCTTCCAAGTTCTCTACCCTGGCCTGGCCTTTCTCGCCCTTCTCGGCCTGGTACATGGCAAAGAGGCCGGACTCCTTGATGGCAATGTCCACCTGGCGGCCCAGGGCCTGGTCACAGCCCTGCTCTTCCAGGTTGTCCACCAGGGTCATAAAGCCCTGCACGGCATTACCGGCCCGCCCCGACAGTACCTTGGCGTCCAGCAACTGGCGGCAGGCCCGCCACAGGGTGGTGCCCTGTTCCCTGGCCTGCTGGCGCACTATGCCGATGGTGCGATCGCCAATGCCCCTGGCCGGGGTGTTGACCACCCGTTCGAAGGCGGCGTCGTCGTCGCGGCTGGCCATCAGCCGCAGGTAGGCCAGGGCGTCCTTGATCTCCTGGCGCTCGAAAAAGCGCAGGCCGCCGTAGATGCGGTACTTGATGCTTTCCCGCAGCAGGGCGTCTTCCAGCACCCGCGATTGGGCGTTGTTGCGATAGAGGATGGCGGCATCGGACCAGCGGCCGCCCTCGTCCACCCAGGCCTGGATACGGCCCACCACGAAGCGGGCTTCGTCGATTTCGTTAAAGCCGGCGTATACCGACACCGGCTCCCCGGCCTTGCCTTCGGTCCACAGATCCTTGCCCAGCCGCTCGGCGTTGTGGGTGATAAGGCCATTGGCGGCCTTGAGGATGGTGCCGGTGGAGCGGTAGTTCTGCTCCAGGCGAATGGTGGTGGCGGGGGCAAAGTCTTCCAGGAAGCGGTGGATGTTGTCGACCCGGGCACCGCGCCAGCCGTAGATGGACTGGTCGTCGTCACCGACGATCATCACGTGGCTCTGGGGGCCGGCCAACAGGCGCAGCCAGGCGTACTGGATGCTGTTGGTGTCTTGGAATTCGTCCACCAGCACGTGTTGGAAGCGGGCCTGGTAATGTTCCCGCAGGTGCGGGTTATCCCGCAGCAGCTCCAGGGCCCGCAGCAGCAGCTCGGCAAAGTCCACCAGGCCGGCCAGCTCACAGGCGCTCTGGTAGGCCTCGTAGATCTGGTGCCAAAGCTTGTCCACCGGGTCCTGGGGCTCGATATGCTTGGGGCGCAGCCCTTCGTCCTTCTTGCCGTTGATGTAGCCCATGGCCTGGCGGATGGGCCATTTCTTTTCGTCGATATTGAGGCTGCGCATCACCCGTTTCACCAGCCGGTACTGGTCGTCGGAGTCGAGGATCTGGAAGTTCTCCGGCAGCTTGGCGTCCTGGTGATGAAAACGCAGCAGCCGGTGGGCCAGGCCGTGGAAGGTACCCAGCCACATGCCCCGCAGCTGGCCGCCCATCAGCTGCTCCACCCGGCCACGCATTTCGCTGGCGGCCTTGTTGGTGAAGGTGACCGCCATCACGGCGTAGGGGGAGACGTTTAACCCCTGGATAAGAAAGGCGATCCGGTGCACCAGCACCCGGGTTTTACCGGAGCCGGCGCCAGCCAGCACCAGCAGGTTGGATTGGGGGGCGGCAACCGCCTCCCGTTGCTTGCCGTTCAGGCCGTCCAGCAGGTGCGCTACATTCATGGGGATTTATACAGTGGTTAACGTGGCGGCCATTATAGCAACTGGCGCAGCGAGGCCAATGATTGAAACTCGAAATGGGGCAGCAACAAGCCCTTGCCCTGGCTCTTGATGGAGAGCCCCTCTGGGTTGTACCAGGCGGCCTGATAGCCGGCCTGCAAGGCGCCCTGGATGTCGTCCCGCAGGTGATCCCCTATATGCAATATGGCCTTGGGGGTCAGTTTCAGGTGCTGGGCGGCAGCCAGGAACAGGTCCGGGGCCGGTTTCATGCGGCGGCTGGCGCCGGCATGGAAGGCCCCCTTGAAGTACTTGCCCAAGCCCAGGCGCTCGATGTCGGCATTGCCGTTGGAAATGGCCACCAGGGGCCGGCGGCTGGACAGCTGCTCAAGCAGCAGGTGGATCTCCGGGCCCAGGGTGCAGTCGGAGCGCCACTCCAAGAAGTGGGCCATGGCAGCGTCGGCCAGGCCCTGTGCCTGGTTGACCCCCAGGGCGGTCAGGCCCCGGCTCAGGGCCTGGTGGCGGCTGGCGGTGGCGTCATGGGCCAACATGGGGTCTTCGCTGATGACCCTCTGCCGCCATTGCCAGAAATAGGGGCCGCTGTCGGCCAGGGTCTTGACCCGCTCGGCCAGCCATTGCTGCAGCTTGGCCTCGGCGCTACGTATCAAGGGCCCGTTGTCGTAGAGGGTGTCGTCCAGGTCGAAGCTGATGGCGGCAATGGGGCCCAGGGGGCGGTAGTGGATCATTTGCGTCTCGCTCTTGGGTGGGCGGCATCGTAGACCTTGGCCAGGTGCTCCATATCCAGATGGGTGTAGATCTGGGTGGTAGCCAGTTGGCTGTGGCCCAGCAACTCCTGTACGGCCCGCAAGTCGCCGCTGGATGACAGCAGATGGGTGGCAAAGCTGTGGCGCAGCTTGTGGGGGTTGAGGTGGCTGTCCAGGCCGCTGCGTTTGGCGTACTGGCCAAAGCGCTGCTGCACCGACCGGGCCGAGATGCGCTTGCCCTGGCGGCTGAGGAACAGGGCCCGCTCACCTCCTTGGCTGAACTGGCCGCGCAGTTGCCGCCATTTGCCGATAGCCTCCAGGGCCTTGCTGCCCACCGGCACTATCCGTTCTTTGTTGCCTTTGCCGGTGACCCGCACTTCGCCGTCATTGATATGGTCCACATCCACCCCCACCAGCTCCGACAGGCGCAGGCCGCAGCTGTACATCAGCTCCAGCATGGCCCTGTCCCGCACCAGCAAGGGGTCCTGGCTGCCGTTGGCAAAGAGGCGGCCGGTTTCGTCGAGATCCAGGGCCTTGGGCAGCCTTTTCGGTTGGCGGGGGGTCTTGACCCGGCTGGCGGGGTTGTCTGCCACCAGGCCCAGGTGCAGGCCGTAGTCGTAGAAGCTGCGCAGGGCCGACAGGCCCTGGGCCATGGACTTGGGTGACTGGCCCCGGCGAGTCTCACTGGCCAGCCACTGGCGGATATGGCCTTCGTCCAGGGCGTCGAGGCGGTGTATCCCCAGGTCGGCAAAGAAGTCCGCCTGGGCTTGCAACTGGCGCCGGTAGGCGGCCAGGGTTTGCTCCGACCGTTGGCGCTCGGCGTGAAGATGACGCAGGAAGGCGGGCAGGGCCTCAGCGAAGCTTGCCATGGCTCAGGGCCGCTATCCTAAGGGCCAGCACTTCGCAGAGCTGACTGATAAGCAGGGCGTCCATATCCGGCTGGAAATGACCGGCATCGGGGGAGGCAATCACCCAGATCCCCAGCAATTGGCCCTGGTGGCGCACCGGCATCAAGGCCAGGGACTCGGCCCGCTGCGGCACATGGCCCAGCAGCAGGCGCTTTTCATCCTCGGTGAGGCGGCCGAAGTAAGGGCCTTTTTTCAGCCGTTCGTAAACGGTGGCAAGGGCCTTGTGCTGGGTTTCCGCCAGGCGAGAGCAGAGCACCAGCCGGCTGATCTCCATGCCCAGGTGCAAGCGCACCCCTTCGCTGAGCAGGGCCAGCAGTTGATCCAGGGTGCTGGCCCCCATCACATCTACCCCCAGGCGGTGGCAGGCGCGGGCTACCTGCTCGTTGTGGGCGGCCACGCCGAGCAGGGCGGTGATCTCTTCTTCCAGGTCACGGTGACGGTGGCGGGCCAGCTCCAGCTGGCGCTCCAGCAAGGAGACGGTGCCGCGCTCGCCGTGGGGCAGGCGCAGCCTGACCAGCAGCTCGGGGTTGCGGCAGAAAAAGTCCGGGTTCGACTCCAGGTACTCGGCGATGAGGTCTTCGTCCAAAGCCAGCAGGCTGGCGGTGTTGCTCTCGCTCATAGATGGATCTGTCCGTCGTAAACGTGTTCGGCCGGGCCTGTCATATACAGGGGCTCTCCCGGGCCCGCCCAGCTGATGCTCAGGGTGCCGCCTGGCAAGTCCACCTGGACCTTGCGGCCCAGTTTCTCCTGCAGTTGCCCCACCACCACGGCGGCGCAGGCGCCGCTGCCACAGGCCTGGGTTTCGCCGCTGCCCCGTTCAAAGACCCGCAACCGAATGCGGTCGCGGCTCTGCACTTCCATGAAACCGACGTTGACCCCTTCGGGGAAACGGTCGGAGCTGCCCAGCAGCGGCCCCACCTGTTCCACCTCGGCGTCCTTGACGCTGTCTACGGTCAACACGCAATGGGGGTTGCCCATGGACACGGCGCCGATAAAGAAGGTCTGGTCACCTTCCCGCAGTATGTAGGTCTTTTCTTCCTTCTGGGCCCGAAAGGGTACCTGGCCCGGGTCCAGCACCGGCACACCCATGTTCACCGTGACCAGGTTGTCCTTGTCGATGTTCAGGGTGATTTTGCCGTTCTTGGTGGACACCTTGATCCGGTTCTTGTTGGTCAGACCCTTAAGCCGCACGAAACGGGCAAAGCAGCGGGCGCCGTTGCCGCACTGCTCCACCTCGGAACCGTCGGCGTTGAAGATCCGGTAATGAAAGTCCAGGTCCGGATCGTAGGGCGGCTCCACCACCAGCAGCTGGTCAAAGCCGATGCCGGTGTGGCGATCGGCGAGCTTCTGGATCTGTTCGGCCGAGAAAAAGGCGTTCTGGGTGACGTTGTCCACCACCATAAAGTCGTTGCCCAGGCCGTGCATTTTGGAGAACTGGACTAGCATGACGCCTCCGGCAGCAGCTGTTCACCGGCCCAAAGGCTCTCCACGGTCTCCCGCTGGCGGATCAGCACTGCCTGGCTACCCTGCACCATCACTTCGGCCGCCCTGGGCCTGCTGTTGTACTGGGAACTCATCACAAAACCATAGGCCCCGGCGCCGCCAATGGCCACCAGGTCCCCTTCCTCGGCGCCCAGAGGCACGTCTTTGGCCAGCCAGTCGCCGGTTTCGCAGACCGGGCCCACCAGGTCGGAAAGGGGGCCGTTTTGCTGGGCCTGGTTGATGGGCAGCACCGGCATCACCGCCTGATAGAGGGTGGGGCGCATCAAATCGTTCATGCCGGTGTCGAGGATCACGAAGCGCTTGAAGCCGTTGTCCTTGGTCATCTCCACCCTGCCCACCAACAGGCCGGCATTGGCCACCAGGGCCCGGCCCGGCTCCAGCACCAGGGTCAAACCGGCGGGGATCAGCGGCAGTATCTCGGCCAGGTAGTCGGCCGGCTTGGGGGGCTGCTCGTCGGTGTAGGTGACCCCCAGGCCGCCGCCGATATCGATATGGGCCAGCTCGATGCCGTCGGCCTGCAGCTGCTCGCGCAGGGCCAGCAGCCGCTTAAGGGCGGCCACGAAGGGCTCGGTTTCGGTCAGCTGGGAGCCGATATGGCAGTCCACCCCCAGCACCTTGAGGTTGGGCAGGCTGGCGGCTTTACGGAAGGCGTCCGGGGCCATCAGGATGTCGATGCCGAACTTGTTTTCCTTGAGGCCGGTGGCGATGTAGGGGTGGGTCTTGGCGTCCACGTCGGGGTTGACGCGGATGCTGATGGGGGCCACCAGGCCCAGTTCGCCGGCCACGCCGTTGAGGCGATCCAGCTCGGCCACTGATTCGACGTTAAAGCAGTGGATGCCGGCCTTGAGGGCCTGGGCCATTTCGCTGCGGGTCTTGCCGACCCCGGAAAACACCACCTTGGCCGGGTCGCCACCGGCGGCCAGTACCCGTGCCAGCTCGCCGCCTGAGACGATGTCAAAACCGGCGCCCAGGCGGGCCAGCAGGTTCAGTACCGCCAGGTTGGAGTTGGCTTTGACCGCAAAGCAGATCAGGTGCTTGCGCCCTTTAAGGGGGCTGGCAAAGGCCTGGTAAGCCTGCTCTATGGCGGCTCGGGAGTAGAGATAAAGGGGCGTGCCGAACTGGTCGGCCAGGTCGGCCACGGCGGCGTCTTCCAGCATCAGCTGCTGGTTCTGATAGTGGTGGCTCATGATTGGGGCTCGCTGGGCTGGTTGTCCGGTGCCGGTTGCGGCATGTAAAGCGGGCCCTTCTGGCCACAACCAGCGAGGAGCAGGCCAACGATGGCCAGGAAAAAGAGGCGCTTTCTCACGTTCGTTCTGGGTCGGATTTATCAGGTTCTGACCCTATAATCGCACTACCCAAGCCAATTGCAAAACCGAAGGTAAAAGATGAACGACAGCCAGTACGAGGACATCACAGACGCCCTGTTGTTGGCCATTGAAGACGCAGTGGAAAGTGCCGCCGAACAGAACGGCCTGGACATCGAAGTGGAGTCGGTTGGCGGCAAGGTGGACCTGATCTTCCCGGACCGCAGCAAGATCATCCTCAACAAGCAGCCGCCGCTGCAGCAGATCTGGGTGGCCACCAAGTTCAACGGCCACCATTTCGGCTTCCAGGACGGGCAATGGATAGACGTGCGTTCCGGCGCCGAGCTCTTTGCCTTCTTGGATGAAGCCGTCAGCCGTCAGGCCGGCAGCGCCATCACCTTAGGGCTCTGACAGGGTCGTGGTGGTCAAGGGCTGCATCTGCCAGCCCTCTTCATTTTCCGACAGCTCGTAATACTGCGGCAGGTTGAAGGTGGTGCTGGGGCACAGGCTTTCTTTCTGGGTGTAGAAGCGGCTGATCAGGGTCACCAGGTTGGCCTTGTCCATGGCCGGATAGTGGTAATAGCTGATCTGGTTGTGTTCGTTGGACACGTACAGGCTGTAACCGTCCTGGCGGTTAATAAAGAAGAACTGCACCAGGCCGCACAGGGCGTGGCCGTACACAGGTGGCGGCACCTGATGGTCCTGGGCGCGGTTTTGCTGCTCCAGTTTGGCCGCCGACAGCCGGGCATAGAAGGCCACCGGATCGGTCATCTCCTGCCAGCGCAGTTCACCGGCCTGGCGCCAGAACACCCACTTGCTATTGCCCACGCACAGGGTCCAGGGCCCCTGGGCCAGCCGTTCCTGTGCCTTGGCGATAAGGTCCATCACCCGGTGGGCTATGGTTTCCCCCAACTGGCTGGCAAAGCAATGGATATGTACCCGCTTGTTGGCCAGGGCGTCCTTGGGCAGCAGCGGCAGCAACACCAGCAGCAGTTCGGCCAGGGCCCGCTCGCCCCTGAAGGTCTGCACCATGGCTTCACCCCAGGTGTTGCGCAGCACCAGGGTCAGTTCGTTGACCAGCACTTCCCTGTCCTTGCCGAAATTCAAGGGGTCGCAGTCCAGGTCGCTGCGCTTGACCTTGATATGGTCGGTGGCGTCCTGCTCCAGGTTGATAAGGATCTGGGCCCTTTCTAACTGGGCCGGCTGGGCCAGGATCTGGTCGGCCGGGTCGGGCTTTTGGCTCAGCCAGGTCAGGCTGCGACAAAGGCTGTCCAGGGTGTCCAGGTCCAGCTTGTCGCATTCGAGCTTGAGTTCGGTTTGGTTGGTGATAAAGCCGTTGAGCAAACACCAGGCCAACAGACCCGGCAGCTCGGTCCATTGGTAGAGAGTCTTGCCGGACTGGGGGCAGTTGAGCTGCCACTGGTCATCGGCCTTGACCACCAGGGTCGGCTGGCCCACGTCCACCCCGGGGGGCAGACACAGCTGAGGCAGCTTGTGGGGCTTTTCGGCGAAGGTGGCGTCCAGCTTGCGGCTCAGCACCGTCAGTTCAATGGGGCACAGGCGCGATACGGTGCCGGTGCGGCGGAACAGTTCCCTGGCTTCGTGCAGGCCGGCCAGCATCTGCTCGCGCAGGCGCTGATGCCATTGCTTGAGTTCCACCAGTGGCCAGTCGCGGTGGGCCTGAAATTGCTGGCGCCGGGCCAGGTCCCAGCCCCAGGACTGGGCCAGGTCCCCCAGCACCTGGGCATGGTGCTGGGACAGCTCCATCAGGTTGTCGCCGCCGCATTTGAGGTAGAGACAGCCACGGGCCATTTCCAGGTCGGCCGGAGCCAGGCCCTGGCGGGCCAGGTAGGCTTCCAGCTGCACGTAAGGGTCCAGGGCCAGGATCTCGGTCTCCCCCTGGTGCAGGGCCCGGCGGAACTCGTTGCTGAGCAGTTTGACCTTGGGGAACTGGCGGGCGTAGACCGACATCAGGGTCAGCTTCAGCAGCGCCTTGTAGGGGTTTTCAATGCCCTTGTAGAGCAGCCAGAGCATGGAGCCCAGGAACTCGTCCGGCGGTATGGGATCGGGGGCGCCCAGGTCAATCCACTGCTCCGGGTCGACGCCGTTGGCGAAGAGGTGAGCCTTGGCCTGCAGATAGGGGCGGCGGTCATCCGGGGAAATCAACAGCCACACCGGCAACTGGCCGGCCAGGCAGATGGCGCTGCGGTAGAACTCGTCCAGCAGCAGCCAGTGCTGGAAGCTGCCGCAGGACTCGCCGCTCATGCCCTGCTTGTTGCCTTGGCGGAATTCGTCCGGGTCGATCAGGAAGAAGGTCAGGTCCATGCCCTGGCCCTTGCCCCAGTCGGTCAGGCGCTGGCACTTGGCCTCGAGGGCGGCGCGTTGGGCAGCGCCCAGGCTGGGCCTGTGGCAGACCCAGATGTCCAGGTCCGAACAGCGGGTCTGGCCCAGGGTGCCGGTGGACCCCATGGAATAGACGGCTTGGATGTCGTGTTGGACCGGGGTTTGGGTCTCGATGCCCAGGCGGTTGGCCAGGCGCCGGCGCAAGGGCTGGTCTTCGACGCCGTTGACCCCATGGGGGGCCTCTTCCTCACCGCCGGGCAGGGCCGGGTGCTGGCAATGCAGCAGGGCTGGCACCAGGTCGAATACCATGGCTGCCTGCGGGGTCATGGCCTGGCGGGCCAGACGGCGGCGCTCGGCATGCAGGGCAGCAATGTTCAGGGTGAGTTCGTCGAGACTGAGGTTAGACATGAACCAAGGAAAGTGTTAATTCGGTCACATTTTAAACCCTGGCGACCCTTTCGCCAACGCCCATATTCCAGATTGACAGTGGGGGTATAGGTATACTGCTGACATTATTAGAAAAATGGGTGATTTAAAATGCCAAGATGGGCGTGGATCGGGCTATTGGGATTGGCCTTGCCGGCCCTGGCCCAAGACCTGCAACTGGCTCGCTCCCTGTTGTGCCGGGACGTGGTGCAGCGGGAACCGGCCGGTATCATAGAAGCCGAGCAACTGCCGGCCGGGGTCGACAAGCTGGTGCTCTTTACCGAGATCAAAGACGGCAGCGGCCAGAAGGTGCATCATCGCTGGTACCACAATGGCGAGCTGCAGGCGGACGTGGCGCTGCGCATCGGCGCCGACCGCTGGCGCACCTGGTCGGAAAAGAAGGTCAGCCCAGGTCAGTGGCGCCTGGAAGTGCTGAACGATGGCGGCGATTTGCTTTACCAGCGGACTTTGACCCTGGGGCCCGTCGAAAGCCCGTCCCCCTAGTGGTAGGATGAGCCCAGAGCAATAGAAGGCGATCAAGATGTCTCAACCCGTGCGTATTGCCACCCGGCAAAGCCCCCTGGCCCTTTGGCAGGCCGAGTATGTCAAAGCGGCCCTGGAAGCCGCCCACCCCGGCCTGGTGGTGGAGCTGGTGCCCATGGTCACCAAGGGCGACAAGATCCTCGACACCCCCCTGGCCAAGGTGGGTGGCAAGGGGCTCTTCGTCAAGGAGCTGGAAGTGGCCATGCTCGAAGGCCGGGCCGACATCGCCGTGCATTCCATGAAAGACGTGCCGGTGGATTTCCCCGAGGGGTTGGGCCTGGTCACCATCTGTGAACGGGAAGACCCCCTGGACGCCTTTGTCTCCAACCATTACCCCAACCTTGAAGCCTTGCCGGCCGGTGCCGTGGTCGGTACCTCCAGCTTGCGCCGCCAATGCCAGCTCAGGGCCCGCCGCCCCGACTTGGTGGTCAAGGACCTGCGGGGCAACGTCAACACCCGCCTGGCCAAGCTGGACGACGGCCAGTATGACGCCATCATCCTGGCCTGTGCCGGCCTCAAGCGCCTGGGCATGGGCCATCGCATCAAGAGCGCCCTGAGCGCCGAACAGAGCCTGCCGGCCGTGGGCCAGGGCGCCGTCGGCATCGAAGCCCGCCTTAACGACCAGCGCATCCTCGCCCTGCTGGCCCCCCTTGGCCATGAAGCCACCCGCATCCGGGTAGCCGCCGAGCGGGCCATGAACAGCCGCCTGGAAGGGGGCTGCCAGGTTCCCATCGGCAGCTTTGCCCTGCTGGACGGCGACCAACTGTGGCTGCGCGGCCTGGTGGGTCAACCGGATGGCAGTGCCATAGTGGAAGGTGAAGTGCGGGGGCCGGCCAGTCAGGCCGAACAACTGGGCCAGCAACTGGGCCAGCAACTGCTGGACGCCGGTGCCAAGGCCATACTGGAAGCGGTTTACGGAAGACGCTTATGAGCCTTCTTATCGTCAGGCCACAACCCCAGGCCGAGCGGCTTGCCGCCCGCCTGGCCGAGGCCGCCATAGCCCATCAGGTCAGCCCTTTGCTGACCATCAGCCCGGTGGACCCTGCTCCGGAATTGGCTACCGAGCTGGCCGACGCCCAGTGGGTGGTGGCGGTGTCGGTGCATGCCGTGGCCGGGCTACCCTCGCCTCTACCCAAGGGCCCCCGTTACGCCGCTGTCGGCGAAGCCACGGCCCAGGCCCTGCGTGAGGCCGGCGCCGATGCGGTGCTGGTGGCCGACCCGCCGGATTCCGAAGGGTTGCTGGCCCAGCCGGCCCTGGCCAAGGTCCAGGACGAACGTATCCTGATCGCCAGGGGCAACGGTGGCCGCGAGCTGCTGGCCAAGACCCTGGCCGGGCGGGGCGCCCAGGTCCAGGTACGGGAAGTTTACCGGCGCCAACCTGTGCACCTGGCCCCGGAACAGGTGCTGGCCTGGCAGGACGCCGGTGTCGACCAGGTGCAGGTCACCTCCTGCAGCCTGCTGGACGCCCTTTTGGCCACCACGCCCCCTCCCCTTAAAGAGTGGCTGCTGGGCCTGACCCTGCTGGTACCCTCGGCACGGGTGGCCGAATACGCCCAAGGCCAGGGTTTCAGCCGGCTGGTGCAGCTCAAGGACGCCTCCGACGAGGCTATCATTCATTATTTCAAGGACAGCGCCGCCCCCATGACGGACAACACCGAGACTCCCAAAACACCGGCTCCGGCTCCGGCCGCTGCCCAAGCTCCCAAGACCAAGGAGGCCCCCAAGGGCAACAGCAAGGTCTCTGTCGCCCTGGCCCTGCTGGCCTTGTTGCTGGGTGCTGGCGCTTTAGGCCTGAGTGGCTGGACCGCCTACCAGCAATGGCTGCTGGCCAGCGCCCCCAAAGCTCCCCAAGTAGACCCGGCCGAGGTCAGCGCCCTGCAAAGCACCAGCCGCAGCCAGGCTGCTGGTCTGGCCGAGCAGAGCCGCCTGCTCAAAGAACAGGACCAGGCCCTGGCCAAACTGCGCCAACAGCTGCTTAAACTGCAACAGGACAAGGCCGACACCCAGAGCTGGCCCCGTGAAGAAGCGGCCATGCTGGTGCGGATGGCCAATCGCCGCCTCTACCTGAGCCAGGATCTGAACGTGGCCAAGGCGTTGCTGCGTGACGCCGACAATGCCCTGCGCCTCATGCCGGAGACCAGCGAGCTGCTGGCCTGGCGCCAGGCCATCGCCGCCGACCTGGCCAACCTGGCCGCCCAGGCCGATATCGACCGCACCGCCCTTGCCATGCGCCTGGCCGGGTTGTCGGCGCAGGTGGCCAAGCTGCCCCTGAACACCGTCAAGCTGCCCGACGTCAGCGACCAACGCGAAGATCTGACCCTGACCCAGGACAGCGGCGACTGGCGCGACAACCTGTCCAAGTCCTGGCAGAGCTTTGCAGACAATTTCATCAAGATCCGCAAGCGTGAAGACGAAGTGGCCCCCCTGATGAGCCCCAGCCACGAGGCCTATCTGCGCGAAGCCCTGGCCCTGGCCCTTAACGAAGCCAAGCTGGCCATGTTTGCCGGCGACCAGAGCCGCTACCAGGCCAGCCTGCGTCAGGTTCGCGACTGGTTGGACGGCTACGCCGACAGCGATGCCGACGCCACCAAGGCCTTTGTGGCCGAGCTGGACAAGCTGCTGGAAATGCCGGTGAGCCTGAGCCTGCCCGGCCAGCTCGATGCCCTGCGCTGGGCGGAGGCCAAGTCATGATCCGGCTGCTTATCCTGTTGGGCCTGCTGATCGCCGGCCTGGCGGCCGGTCCCATGCTGATGGGGGAAACCGGTTATGTGCTGGTGGCCCTGGGCCGCTGGACCCTGGAAACTTCGGTGGTGGGCCTGGCCTTTATGGTGCTGGCACTGCTGGTGCTGGTGTGGTGCCTGGACTGGCTGGTGCGCCGCCTGGCCCGCTCCTTTGGTTCGTCCCGCAGCTGGTTTGCCGACCGTGGTGGCCGCCGTGCCCATAAGAAGGCCTCCAAGGCCTGGGAACAGCTCTGGCAGGGCCAATATGGCCAAGCCGGCGCCGCCTTGGCGGCAGCTGTTCCCCATGCCCCCCTGCCCGACTTTCCGCGCCTGGCGGCGGCCTATGCCGAGCATAAGGCCGGTGACAAGGCCGAGCGCGACCGCCTGCTGGCGGAGCTGGAGCAGCCCTTGGCAGCCCCGGCCATGTTGCTGCACCTGGGGGATCTGGCGGCGGCTCGCCAGGCCTTCGACGCCCTGGCCGACGGCCTGCGCAGCAGCAAGGCCGGCAACCAGTTGGCGGCTCGTCTGGCCTTGGCCGAAGGGGAACTGGCCCTGCTCTGGCCGCACCTGGACAGCCTGAGCGACGTGGAAAGGGACCACTACTACCTGCCCGCCTTCCAGGCCAGGGCCCAGGTAGCGGCCTCAGAGGGCTTGGCCAGCCTGTCCCGCCTGGAGCAGGTGCTGGACCGGCACAGCCGCCAAAACCCCGAGATACTGGCGGTGTTGGCCAGCAGTTACGCCCAAGCCGGCGACAAGGCCAAGGGCCTGGAACTGCTGATGGGCGCCATCAAGCGGGAGCCGGCACCGGCACTGCTGGCAGTGTTACCGCAACTGGTGGGCCATGAAGATGCGGGAGCCACCCAGCGCCAACTGCTCAAATGGCACCACAAGCGGGACCGGGATCCGGCCTTGCTGGCCGCCCTGGGCCAGCTCAGCCTGCTGCAGGGAGACCTGCGCGAAGGCCAGCGCTACCTGGAAGCGGCCCTGGCCCTGCGGGACGAACGCCAGTGGCGTCAGGCCCTGGCCGAGGTGTTGGCTCGCCAGGGGGACCACAAAGGGGCTGTAGAGCTGTATCGCCAGCTCGCCTGAATGACACCGGGGCCAAGGCCCCGGTTTTTTATGCCCGGCAAAAACGGTTGATTGCGCTAGTCTTTTCTTAGACGTTGGAGGCGCCATGATGCTCAGATACTGGTTATGCTGCCTGGTCGCCCTGGCCCCCATGCTCCAGGCGGCCGAACCCCTGTTGTCGTCCCGCTTTGCGGATATCGCCTATGGCAGCCAGGACAGTTTTATCCAGGACCTGCTGCGCCAGCGGGCTCCTGCCAATATCAATGCCCCCGGCGCCCGCTACCGCAATCCTCTGGTCAGCGAGGTGCAGTGGCACGGCAAGGAAGGCCTGGTGATGACCCAGCAGGCCTGGTTCCTCGGCCAACCCTACCAATTGGTGGTGGTGATCCTGCCCAGCGACAACAAACCCCTCTACAAGAGCCGGCGGGTGCTGATCGAGTGCCGCCTGCCCGGTGCCTTGAGCCGCAGCGAAGCCATTCAGCGCTGCTATCAGCAGCAGTCACGTCCCTGATTCATCCCTGGTTCCAGTGCCGGCTCTAGGCTCGGGTGCGCCTGTCCCTTTGGAGTGCTCCCATGGCAAGAATACCCGGCCTGCTGCTGGCCCTTTGGCTTTGCGCCTGCTCAGCCCCCGCCCCCTTGGGGTTGGCCGGGACTCTGATCCTGCCTGAAGGGGCCCAGTTGCCGGTCGGCGCCCGGGTTACCGTTTCCCTGGAGCAGTTCTCCACCGCCGACGGCCCAGTCCATACCCTGGCCAAGGCCGAGCTAGAACCGGACCATTGGCCATTGGCATTTCGTTTGTCCCTGCCACCGGCCCTGGCCCAGTCCAAGGGCCAATACGTGCTCAATGCCTGGGTAACCGACGGCAGCGGCCAGCTGTTATTTGTCCATCGCGTTCACAAGAGCCGCAATGGCCGCCACCTGACCGACCCGGCCCGCATCCAGTTGGTGCCCGTAGGCCGCTAAGCCTGGCGCTGGCACCTTTGGTGGGGCCAGAGTTGCCGTACGGCGCTTATCCCTTGAGCTGGTCTGTCAAAGCCGCTTAGATGGAGGCTCGGCCCTTCTTCCATCGGCAGTACTTCTCCATGAATCACCAACTCCAGGGCCTGGCGCTCTACTGGGATACCCTGCTCTACACCACCCGCATGGTGGCGCCCATCTTCCTGCTGGTACTGCTGGGGGCACTGCTGAAACGGGCCAGGCTGCTGGACGAAGCCTTCGTCCAGACCGGTTCACGCCTGGTGTTCCTGGTCTGCCTGCCGACCCTGGTGTTCATGTCCATCAGCCAGACCCATATCCGCCAGGTGCTGGACCTGCCACTGATGGGCCTGACCGCCCTGGCGGTGCTCTGTACCTACCTGGCCTGTGCTTTCTGGGCCAAGCTCAAGGGCCTGGCGGACGCAGACAGGGGGGCCTTCGTGCAGGGGGCCTTTCGTTCCAACTTCGGCATCATCGGCCTGGCCATGGCCATAAGTCTCTTTGGCGATGCTGGCCTGGCCCGGGCCTCGGTGCTGCTGGCCCTGGGCATTCCCATGTTCAACGTGCTGTCGATCCTGGCCCTGTCCAGCCGCGAACAGAACTGGCTGGCCACCTTCAAGAACGTCTGTAAGAACCCGTTGATCATCGCGGTGGTGCTGGCGTTACCCCTGTCGCTGATGGAGCTGGAGCTGCCCTCTGTGGTGGTGGATGCGGGGGAATCCCTGGGGCGCATGACGCTGCCCCTGGCGCTGCTGACCATAGGGGCCACCCTGAACCTGAGAGATCTGCGCTCAGACTCCAAGCTGGCCACCCAGGCCAGCCTGGTCAAGTTGGTGTGGATGCCGGGGGTGTTCAGCTTGCTGGCCTGGGCCCTGGGCTTTGCCGGCCAGGACGTGGCCCTGCTGTTTGTGATGCTGGGCTCGCCGACGGCGGCGGCAGCCTTTGTCATGGCCAGGGCCATGGGGGCCAACGCCCAGCTCACCGCCAACATCATCCTCGCCTCTACCCTGGGCTCGGTGCTGAGCCTGTCCGGCGGTATCTTCCTGATGCGGCTGTTCGGCCTGCTTTAAGCCCCGTGGATCTGCCGGTCGCGGCCGGCCAGTAACCCAAACAGGGTGGCGGCCAGGGCGATAGCGGCCAGCAGCGGCGCCACCGAGGTCCAACTGTCGAAGGCGTCATGCCAGGCGCCCACTGCCAAGGGTCCCAGGGCCGCCAGGGTATAACCCAGCCCCTGGGCCATGCCCGACAAGCGGGCCGCCACCTGGCTGTCGGCACTGCGCAGCACCAGCAGCGCCAGGGCCAGGCCAAAAGAGGCCCCCTGGCCCATGCCCAGCACTATGCCCGCCGGCCAAAGCCAAGCCGGGCTACCCAGCAGCACCAACATCAACCCCGCCAACACCAGCCCCATGGCCAGCAGTATCGGCAGCTTCTGGTTACGGCCGAGGTGACTCAAGGACGGCGCCAGCAGCGCCGCCGGCGCCTGGATAAAGATCGATACCGAAGTGAGCCAGCCGGCCTGTTCTGGAGTCAGGCCGCAGCTGATCAGCATGCTGGGCAGCCAGGCGAAGACGGTATAGGCCAGGGAGGATTGCAAGCCCATATAGAGGGTGACTTGCCAGGCTAGGGAGGAGTGCCACAGGGGCTTGGGCCTTACCGCCGGCAGGTTGGGCTGGGCCTTGTCCTGGCGGCGCCAGGCGAGCAGGGCCAGTACGGCGGGCAGGGCCCAGAAGGCCAGGGCCTGGCTGGGAGCATCCAGCAGCCTGGCCAGGGGCACCATGGTACCGGCGGCGGCCGCTGCCCCCAGGCACAGGGCCATGGTGTAAAAACCTGTCATCAGGCCGGCGTGGCGCGGGTAGTCCCGTTTGACGATGCCGGGCAGCAACACCCCTGCCACACCGATGCCGGCCCCGGCCAGGGTCATGCCCAGGAACAGGGCCCAGGGGCTGCCCAGGCCCCTTAACAGCACGCCGCCGAGGATCGCCAGCAAGGCCAGGCGCACCGCCCAGCCCAGGCCAAGGCGGCGCGACAGCAGCGGCGCCAGGGGCGCAAACAGGCCCAGGCAGAGCACCGGCAGGGTGGTCAGCCAGCCGGCACTGGTGGCGCTCAGGCCCAGTTCCGGCAGCACCGGCCCCAGGCTGGACAGGGCCGGCCTCAGGTTGAGGGCGACCAGCAGCAGGGCCAGCAGATCAAATAAAGGCGTAAGCGTCGCCGAAGAGGTTTTCACGTACTGCTCCATGGGCCAGGAACAGATCCCTGGCGACCGCCGCCATCTCGAAGCGGCCGGCGATATAGATGTCGAAGCCGGACAGATCCGGGTTCATATCCTTGACCAGGTCTACCACCAGGCCCTGCTCACCGGCAAAGCCGGCGGGTTTGTCTTCCAGCACCGGTATGTAGCGCAGGCTCGGGTGCTGCTGGGCCAGGGCCTGCATTTCTTCGTGCAGGTAGAGGGCGTCGGGGGTTTTGCCGCCCCAGAACAGCTGGATGTCCCGAGCCGGGTCCAGGGTCAGGGCGCGGCGCACCAGGGCCCGCACATAGGAAAAGCCGGTGCCGCCGGCGATGAGGATCAGCGGCCGGGTGGAGTCTTCCCGCAGCTGGGCATGGCCGGCGGCCAGTTCCAGTTCCACCAGCTCATTATTGCGAAAATGCTCCACTACCTGCATGGCCCAGGAGTCGGGGCCGAAGGCGCCCAGGTGCAGCTCCAGGCTGGCTTCACCGGCCAGGGAGGCGATGGAGAAGGGGCGCTTGTCGTCTTCCGCCAACACCACCTTGAGGTATTGGCCGGCGGCAAAATCCACCCCTTGCGGCGCTTCGAGGCGCACATGGTAGACGGTGTCGGTAAAGGGGCGCACGTCCTGCACCCGGCATTGAATTCGTTGCATAACAGCTCTTTAGTTGTCGAGGATGCCAAGCTGGTCCCAGATGGCGTCGACACGGGCGACAACCTCGGGGTCCTTGACGATGGGGTTACCCCATTCCCGGTGCACTTCGCCCGGCCACTTGTTGGTGGCGTCCAGGCCCATTTTCGACCCCAGCCCCGCTTCCGGGGAGGCAAAGTCCAGGAAGTCGATGGGGGTGTTCTCGATAAAGACGGTGTCCCGCTTGGGGTCCATGCGGGTGGTGATGGCCCAGATCACGTCCTGCCAGTTGCGGGCGTCGATGTCGTCGTCACAGACGATGACGAACTTGGTGTACATGAACTGGCGCAGGAAAGACCAGACCCCCAGCATCACCCGCTTGGCGTGGCCGGGGTAGCGCTTCTTCATGGTCACCACCGCCATGCGGTAGCTGCAACCTTCGGGGGGCAGGTAGAAGTCGACGATTTCCGGGAACTGCTTTTGCAAGATAGGCACGAACACTTCGTTCAGGGCCACCCCCAGCACCGCCGGTTCATCGGGGGGCCGGCCGGTGTAGGTGCTGTGGTAGATGGCGTCCTGGCGGCGGCTGATGTGGGTGACGGTGAATACCGCGTGCCGTTCCTGCTCGTTGTAATAGCCGGTGTGGTCGCCGAAGGGCCCTTCCATGTGGGTCTCTTCCGGGTCTATGTAGCCTTCCAGAACAATCTCGCTGCTGGCCGGTACGTCCAGGTCGCAGCTCAGGGCCTTGACCACTTCGGTCTTATTGCCCCGCAGCAGGCCGGCAAAGGCGTATTCGGACAGGGTGTCCGGTACCGGGGTCACGGCCCCGAGAATGGTCGCCGGATCGGCGCCGAAGGCCACCACCACCGGGAATTTCTCGCCGGGGTGCGCTTCTTTCCATTCGGCAAAATCCAGGGCGCCGCCCCGGTGGGACAACCAGCGCATGATCAGCTTGTTGCGGCCCAGCTTCTGCTGGCGGTAGATACCGAGATTCTGGCGCTGCTTGTAGGGGCCACGGGTGACGGTCAGGCCCCAGGTCATCAGGGGGGCCACATCGTCCGGCCAGCATTTTTGGATGGGAATGTCGTCCAAGTTGACCTGGTCCCCTTCCAGCACCAGCTCTTGGCAGGGGGCGGACTTGAGCCGTTTGACCGGCATGTTCAGCACCTGCTTGAACACCGGCAGCTTGTCCCAGAGTTCCTTGAAGCCCTTGGGAGGCTCGGGTTCCTTGAGGTAAGCCAGCAGCTTGCCCACGTCGCGCAGGGCGCCAACGTCCTCCTGGCCCATGCCCAGCGCCACCCGCTTGGGGGTGCCGAACAGGTTGGCCAGCACCGGCATGCTGTGGCCTATGGGGTTTTCGAACAGCAGGGCCGGGCCACCGGCCCGCAGGGTGCGGTCGGCGATCTCGGTCATTTCCAGATCGGGGCTGATGGGGTGCTTGATGCGCTTGAGCTCGCCCATTTTTTCAAGCTGGTCGATAAAGTCGCGAAGGTCCCGGTATTTCATTGGCCGCCTGGGTCGGTGGAAGTGGCGTCATTATACCGGTCTGGCCGGCCAAAGGCAGCCCGGTGGTCCGGCCCGGGTGACCGGCGGCCGAAACGGGGCCTGGCCATAAAAAAACGGCCGCCAGGGCGACCGTTTTTTCAAGGCAACGGAGCTTAGCTCTTGGAGCGCTTCATGGCGTCGAAGAACTCGTCGTTGGTCTTGGTCATGGACAGCTTGTCGATGAGGAACTCCATGGCGGCGATTTCGTCCATGGGGTGCAAAATCTTGCGCAGGATCCACATCTTCTGCAGCTCGTCCTCGCGGCACAGCAGCTCTTCGCGGCGGGTACCGGAACGGTTGAAGTCGATGGCCGGGAAGACACGCTTCTCGGCGATCTTGCGGGACAGGTGCAGTTCCATGTTACCGGTGCCCTTGAACTCTTCGTAGATGACTTCATCCATCTTGGAGCCGGTGTCGATAAGGGCGGTGGCGATGATGGTCAGGCTGCCGCCTTCCTCAACGTTACGGGCGGCGCCGAAGAAGCGCTTGGGCTTGTGCAGGGCGTTGGCGTCCACACCACCGGTCAGTACCTTGCCGGAGCTGGGTACCACAGTGTTGTAGGCGCGGGCCAGACGGGTGATGGAGTCCAGCAGGATCACCACGTCTTTCTTGTGTTCGACCAGGCGCTTGGCCTTTTCGATCACCATCTCGGCTACCTGGACGTGGCGGCTGGCTGGCTCGTCGAAGGTAGAGGCCACCACTTCGCCTTTGACCAGGCGCTGCATCTCGGTCACTTCCTCGGGGCGCTCGTCGATGAGCAGCACGATGAGGGAAGCCTCGGGATGGTTGTAGGTGATGCTCTGGGCAATGTTCTGCAGCAGTATGGTCTTACCGGCCTTGGGCGGTGCCACAATCAGGCCGCGCTGGCCCTTGCCGATAGGGGACGCCAAGTCCAGCACCCGGGCGGTGATGTCTTCGGTAGAACCGTTACCACGCTCCATGCGCATGCGGCTGTTGGCATGCAGGGGGGTAAGGTTTTCGAAGAGGATCTTGTTGCGGGAGCTTTCGGGGCGGTCGAAGTTGACCTCACTGACCTTGAGGAGGGCGAAGTAACGTTCACCTTCCTTGGGCGGCCGGATCTTACCTGAGATGGTATCACCGGTGCGCAGGTTGAAGCGGCGGATCTGGCTGGGGGAGACATAAATGTCATCGGGGCCGGCCAGATAAGAGGAGTCCGCGCTGCGCAGAAAGCCGAAACCATCTTGCAGTATCTCAAGGACACCGTCGCCGAAGATGTCTTCACCGGACTTAGCGTGGGCTTTGAGGATGGCAAAAATGATGTCCTGCTTGCGCGCCCGCGCCATGTTTTCCAGGCCCATCTGGTCGGCCAGGGCTACCAGTTCAGAAACTGGCGTGTTCTTCAACTCGGTAAGATTCATAGTGGTGGGTTGTCTAAAACGTTTTTGATATCAAACGGGAAAAAATCACGCCCCGGCGTGAACACAGGAAGGGCATGAAGGGAAGTAATACGGGACTAAGTTAGCAGCGAACCGCTACGGCGTCTAGGAAAAATCGTTGACAAAACAAACAAGGCGCCGGGGTGGCGCCTTGTGGGTCGGCTTTAGATGTTGGCGTCCAGGAACTCTTTGAGCTGGGTCTTGGACAGCGCACCAACCTTGGTGGCGGCAATCTGGCCGTTCTTGAACAGCAGCAGGGTGGGGATACCGCGGATACCGAATTTCGGCGGGGTGTCGCCGTTTTGGTCAATATTCAGCTTGGCGACGGTGAGGCGACCAGCATATTCTTCAGCCACGTCATCCAGCACCGGGGCGATCATCTTGCAGGGACCGCACCACTCAGCCCAGAAATCGACCAGTACAGGGCCTTGGGCTTGCAGAACATCGGTCTCGAAGCTGTCGTCGCTCAAGTGAACAATTTTATCGCTCATGGCTTTCTCCAAAAGTGGGTGCAAACCGGGGCGAACTACAGTGGCCCTCGGCGCTAGCTGGACCTATTTCAAAGGAATCTGTTCCTTATTGCAAGCCGAAGCTGATATGCTTGGAAGCCTATGACAAAGACGCATTTAACCGAAATCAAGTTCGAAGAACTTGGCCTGGCAGAGCCCGTACTGAATGCCCTTACCGAGAAGGGTTTTCACAATTGTACGCCCATTCAGGCACTGTCCCTGCCCATCGCCCTTCAGGGAAAAGACGTTGCCGGTCAAGCACAAACCGGTACCGGCAAGACCATTGCCTTCCTGGCGGCCACCTTCCACCATCTGTTAACAAATCCCGCTTCCGCCGATCGTAAGCCGCAACAACCCCGTGCCATTATCATGGCGCCGACCCGGGAATTGGCTGTGCAGATCCATAAGGATGCGGTGGCCATGGCCGAGGCATCGAATTTTACGATGGGCTTAATCTATGGCGGCGAAGGCTACGATAGCCAACGCAAACAGCTGGAAGACGGTATCGATGTGCTGATCGGCACCACCGGCCGCATCATCGACTACTTCAAACAGGGCGTCTTTGACCTCAAGGCCATCCAGGTGGTAGTGCTGGATGAAGCGGACCGGATGTTCGATCTGGGCTTCATCAAGGACATCCGTTACCTGTTCAGGCGCATGCCGGCGCCGGACCAGCGCTTGAATCTGCTGTTCTCCGCCACCCTGTCCTTCAAGGTGCAGGAACTGGCCTACGAACATATGAACGAGCCCAAACACGTGAATGCAGACCCGGCCCAGAAGACCGGTACCCGCATTTCCGAAGAGCTGTTCTATCCCTCCAAGGAAGACAAGTTCAAGCTGCTGCTGACCCTGATTGAAGAAGACTGGCCTGAGCGGGCCATCGTCTTTGCCAACACCAAGATCGTCTGCGAGCGGGTTTGGGGCCACATGGCTGCCGACGGCCACCGCGTTGGCCTGTTGACCGGTGACGTGCCCCAGAAGAAGCGCCTGAAGATCCTCGAGGACTTCACCCAGGGCAAGCTGGACTTCCTGGTGGCCACCGACGTGGCGGCCCGTGGCCTGCACATCCCGGCGGTGACCCACGTCTACAACTTCGACCTGCCTGACGACTGTGAAGACTACGTACACCGCATCGGCCGTACCGGCCGGGCCGGCGCCTCCGGCCACGCGGCAAGCCTGGCTTGCGAAGAGTACGTCTTCAACCTGCCGGCCATCGAAGAGTACATAGGCCACGAGATCCCCGTGACCCAGTACAACAGTGACGCCCTGTTGACCGATCTCAAGCCGCCGCTGCGCCTGCACCGGGCCGGCCGTGACCGTCCCGGCCAAAACCGGGGTGGTAACGGCGGTAACCGTGGCCGTGGCCGCGGTCCTCGTCGCAGCAACGCGAACTAAGGCCAGCTCCATGGGCGCCAGTAGTCCGCTTTATGCGGCCATCGATCTGGGGTCCAACAGCTTCCACATGCTGGTTGCCCGTTCCTGCCATGGCCAGGTGCAAACCCTGGCCAAGGTCAAGCGCAAGGTACGCTTGGCCGCTGGCCTGGGGGACGACTACCAGCTGTCCTTGGAAGCCATGGAAAGGGGCTGGGCCTGCCTCTCCCTCTTTGCCGAGCGCCTGGACGGCATCCCCGCCGCCCAGGTCCGGGTCGTGGCCACCGCCACCCTCCGTTACGCCAAAAACGCCGAGCAGTTCCTGGAGCAGGGACAGCGCATCCTCGGTTGCCCCATCGAAGTCATCTCCGGCGAAGAAGAAGCGGCCCTTATCTATCAGGGTGTTGCCCACACCAGCGGCCAAAGCGGCCGGCGCCTGGTGGTGGATATTGGCGGCGCTTCCACCGAGTTGGTGATCGGTACCGACTTTGCCCACCATGAGCTGCGCAGCCTGGAAATGGGCTGCGTGACCTTCCAGCAACGCTATTTCCCCGACGGCCAGCTTGGCCAGCCCCAGTTCGATGCTGCCATCAAGGCGGCCAGTACCCGTTTGGCGGGCCTGAAAGACCGCTACCTGGCCCTGGGCTGGAGCCATTGCGTAGGGGCTTCAGGGTCGGTGCAGGCGGTGCAGGAGGTGCAACTGGCCAGGGGGGAGGACGAGCTGGTGACCCTGCCAAGGTTGCGCCAGACCCTGGCGGCAACGGTAGCCTGTGGCCAGCTGGAGCGGCTGGCCATGGCCGGCCTGGCAGATGAGCGCAAGCCGGTGTTCGCGGCGGGGCTGGCGATCCTTATCGCCATCTTCGAGACCCTTGAGGTGGGCACCATGGAGGCCTCGGGGGGCGCTCTGCGTGAAGGGGTGATCTACGGCTTGCTGCCGGATCGAGACAAAGATGTCCGTGGCCGCACCCTGGCGGCCCTGGAGGCGCGTTTTTCCCTGGACCTGGAGCAGGGCCGGCGGGTGGCCACTTTGGCCGAGGCCCTGGCCCCCGGCAGCCTGGGCGAGCGTGAAAGGGCGCTGCTGCAGGCCGCTGCCCGCCTCCATGAACTGGGCTTGGCGGTGGGCTTCAAGGAAGCGGCCAACCATGGGGCCTACCTCCTTGGGCATCTGGACTTGCCGGGCTTTTGCCAGGGTAGTCGCCGCGACCTGGTGGCTCTTATCGCCCACCAGGACGGCCCCTTGGCCGTTGCCGACCACCTGCTGTTGCCCCTGGCGGTGCTGCGCCTTGCCATTCGTCTTTGCGCCGCGCGCCGTGCTCCGCCGCCGCTCCAGCTGACCGTCAAGAGCACCCTGCTGACCCTTTCACTGCCGGCCAACTGGCTGGACAGCAGGCCCCTGCTGACCGATCTGCTTGCCGAAGAAGCGGCGCATCTTCACAACTCTGGCCTGCGTTTGATCTTGTCCTAGCCGCCCTTTGCTATAACAAAGTCATGGGCAGGCGCCATGAGGACAAACAATGAAAAGCGCCAAAGAATTTGCACATTGGCTCCGTGAGCGGGTGGGACATGTTACCGAAGGGGTCTATCTGACCCGTGAGGACGTGCAGCAGTTGACGGGCCGCCAGCGTTTTACCCTGGACTACATCAATGACGTGCATTTCGAGCTGTCGCTGGTGGGTATGGGGCTGGTCACCGACACCCACAGGGAGAATTTCTTCCTGATCCATCTTCCCAAAGATCACTGGCTCAAGCACGGCGACCGTTACCAGCGCCCGGAAGGGCCCCGGCCCGTGGATACCTCGGGCCAGGACAGCGTGGTCAGGCGTATCAAACCTTGAATCTGGCGGTCAGCTGGGCCAGTTCCCGGCTGAGTTTGTCCAGGGATTCGCAGAGCTGGTTGTTGCGGGCCGTCACCGTCTCGGTGTCGCTGATGTGGTGGCTTATCCGTGACAGATTCTGATTCACCTCGGCGCCGATGCTGGATTGCTCTTCGGCGGCCGTGGCTATCTGGCTGTTCATGCCGTTGATCTCCGACACCGCCCTGGTGATCTGCGCCAATATCTCTCCCGTGCCGTAGACCTTCTCCACCGCCAGCTCGCTGATCTTGCGGCTTTCCAGCATGGTGGCCACGGCGCCCCTTGAACCCTGTTGCAGTTGCCCGATCTTGGTCTGGATCTCCTCGGTGCTCTGCTGGGTGCGGCTGGCCAGGGACCTGACCTCATCTGCCACCACCGCAAAGCCCCGGCCCTGCTCGCCGGCCCTGGCCGCTTCGATGGCGGCATTGAGGGCCAGCAGGTTGGTTTGTTCGGCGATGGCGCGGATCACATCCAGGATAGAGCCGATGGACTCCACGTCTGACCCGAGGTTTTCTATGCCGTGGGCGGCCCTGTCGATGTCCTTGGCCAAGCCGTCTATGGCGCCTATGGTGTCGTCTACATTGGCTTTCATGGCCTGGGCCTGGCGGTCGGTATCCTGGGTGGCCTGGGCGGCGCTCTGGGCCGATTCAGCCACGTTCTGGGTGGCCAGGGCCATTTGTTCCATGGCATGGGACACCTGGTCGGCGTCGCCGGCCTGGCGCTGCAGGGCGTCGGCTGCCTGGCGGGCGCTTTGGCGCAGTTCGGTATTGAGCCCTTGCAGCCGCTCTATGCTGCCGCTGAGGGCCTGCACCAGTTCATGGATCTTGGACACAAAGGTATTGAAGGCACCGGCCAGTTGCGCAGTCTCGTCGTTACCTTCAACGGCCAGGCGCCGGGTGAGATCCCCTTCGCCGCTGGCCAGGTCGGTGAGGTTGTCGGTGAGGTGGCGCAGGGGCCGTACTATAGTGCTGGCTACCCAGGCGGCCAGGGCCAGTACCAAGACCAGCATGGCCAGCATCAACCCCCACTGCTGGTAACGCAGTTTACCGAGGGCCTGCTGTTGGTCGGCCTGTTGCTTGGCCACCATGGCGTCGATGTCGTCCACATAGAAACCGGTGCCGATCATCCAGTGCCATTTATCCAGAAAGATGGCGTAAGACAGCTTGGGATAGGCGGTGGTGTCGCTGCCGGGCCGAGGGAAGTGGTAAGTGACAAAGTCGCCCCCTTGCTTGCCGGCGGCCACCAGTTCGCGGATAAGGTAGACGCCGTGGCTATCCTTGAGGTCCCAGAAGTTACTGCCTTCCCCTTTACCGCCTCGGCCTTGGAACACCTTGGTGCCCTTGTCGTCGTAGCCGAAGATGTAGCCATCCTTACCGTATTGCAGGGCACGCAGCCGCCTTTTGGCTTCTTCCTGGGTGGCTGGCGACATGGCGTCGGGCCCCTCGTAAAGGGGGGCTATGGCGCTGTAGGCCAGCTCCACATAATGCACCAACTCGGCTTTCTTGGCTTCGGTTAGGGCCTGGCGGAACTCGCCGACGCTTTGTTCCCCCAGTTGCTGTTGCCCGTAGCTGGCCATCAGTTGGATGGCCAGGGCCAGTACCATGGCGGGCAAGGCCGCCAGCAGTAACATCTTATTGCGGATCTGCCATTTCATGCCTTTATCCCCCTATTTCAGGCACTTATTGTTGTTTTTATGTTATCGGCCTGCCACGGCTATTCCTGAGGCTCTTCGTCGCCTTCTAGACGAAGGTCTAAGCTGCCGCCGTCCCCGGCGTTCTGGTTTTTGGCCAATTTGATCTTCAGGCGCAGGTCGTTGACGGAGTCGGCATTGCGAAGAGCCTGGTCCAGGTCGATCTTACCGTCCATGTGCAGGTTGAACAGGGCCGTGTCGAAGGTCTGCATGCCCAAGTTCTCGGACTTTTGCATGATCTCCTTGATGGCGTGCACATCGCCGCGCTTGATCATGTCCTGAACGGTGGAGGTGCCCAGCAGGATCTCGACGGCGGCGCAGCGCTTGCCGTCCACCGTCGGAATAAGCCGCTGGGATACGAAAGCCCGCAGGTTCAGGGACAGGTCCAGCAGCAGCTGGGGCCGGCGCTCTTCCGGGAAGAAGTTGATGATGCGATCCAGGGCCTGGTTGGCATTGTTGGCGTGCAGGGTGGAAATGCAAAGGTGGCCGGTTTCGGCAAAGGCGATGGCGTGCTCCATGGTTTCCCGGTCACGGATCTCACCTATGAGGATCACGTCCGGGGCCTGGCGTAGGGTGTTGATCAGAGCGCTGTGGAAGCTGCGGGTGTCGGTGCCCACTTCCCGTTGGTTGATGATGCTCTTCTTGTGCTTGTGGACGAATTCCACCGGATCTTCGATGGTGATGATATGGCCACTGGCATTGGTATTGCGATAATCGATAAGGGCCGCCAGTGAGGTGGACTTGCCCGAACCGGTGGCGCCCACAAAGAGCACCAGGCCGCGCTTGGCCATGATCACGTCCTTGAGCACCTCGGGCATGCCCAGGTCTTCGAGCTTGGGGATGTCGTTACGGATATAACGGGCAACGATGCTCACCTCGTTGCGCTGCTTGAAGATATTGACCCGAAAGCGACCCACGCCGGGAATGGAGCGGGCCAGGTTCATCTCCAGCTCCTTCTTGAACTTGTCCTGCTGTTCTTCGTCCATGATGGCCAGGGCCACGTCCTGGATCTCGCCGGGGCCAAGGGGGTCCTTGGCCAGGGCCTTGAGCTGGCCGTGGAATTTGGCGCAGGGCGGGGCGCCCGTGGACAGGTAAAGGTCTGAGCCTTCGTTGCGGGCCAGCAGCGTGAGGTATTGGTCGATATCTATCATGGGTTTCTTCTTATGATGTCGAGTGCAAGCGCCTTAAGGATGACCTTGCCGGCCCGTCGACATCAAGGGGCGCACTGGCCACGGCGGAAGAAGTAATAGCCGTAGTCGCCCTTCATGACCATGCCGTCGGAACCCTGCATAACCAGATGGTAGTTGCCCAATCTGGGATCCTCTACCGTCAACCTGTCCCCGTCTTGGGTAAAATCGGCGATAATCTGCAGGGCTGAGGTTTTCACCTCCAACTGGGTGGCACCGAACAGCCACTGGGCCGGGTGATTGAGGTCCTTGGAACCGGTGAGAGACAAAGAGGTGGCGAAATTGCACCATTGGCCGATAAGGGGTTTGTACTCCTGGCTGCGGGTCACTTTGGTGCGGGCCGTCGGCGGGTTTTTGTCCTTTTGATACAGCTGTTGGGCCCCCTTCTTGCAAGGAGTGTCGCGGTATTCCACCCGCCCGTCTGCTGTTTTGCACTGATAGACCCCTGCCTGGGCGGCAACAGCGCAAAAACACAGGGTGACAAAAAGCCAGAGACGGGGCATGCTGTTTCTCAAAAAATGTAACAAGTAGTTAAAGACTATCATCCGATTCTTAAATAACAAGAGCTTAAGAATTAGGCATAAGGGTGAAGAGGGGAGGACACTATGCTATTTACCAAGACAAGTCCCGAAAGGGAAACTTGCGGCGCGACCACTGCCATACAACTTCAAGCACAATAGGTGGTTGATGAACTTTGAATTTTCCGCTTTCGTCAAAGCGAAGCGGCGAACACTGGGTCTTTCGCAGGAAGAATTTGCCCACCACCTCTCCTGCCGAAGGGAAGCCTTTGCAAGGCTGGATGCCGTTACGATCAGTCGCTGGGAAAGGGGTGTCACTACGCCTTCCCTGTATCGTCAGGCCCAGATCATCGCTGCCGTGGGTGATGACCCGCTAAAAACACTCTGCGACAGTGACGACCATGAAGCCAAGGAGCTGGCTGACGCTTTTCTGCTCCAGGAGCCATGGACGCGCCTTCGTGCCTTCTTTTACCGCTACCGTGTTGCCGATCACCTCAAGGTGGGTGTGGACATGAGCGAGGACGACCCCGAGGAATTCGAGCGCTTTCATCGCTGGGTAGCCGCCTGTGACGCCGGCGACACCATGATAGAAGCCTGCCGCCGCCTCAATCGCCAGGGTCGTATCTCCCATCAGTTGATCCGCCACCACGACCTGCTGTTGGCCCATATGGTGATGGTGCCCATCAAGAAGTCGGCCAAGGACGCCATCGCCGTTGACGCCGGAGCCTATTTCCGCGATTTGACCGCAGCCCAGCAGCCGGACGAAAAGTCCCCCTGCTACCTGCTGGTGACCCATGCCGGCGGTCTTTGCGATAGCCAGCTTGAGCGTTGCCTGCGTAAGCTGATGAATCGCATTACCCGTAGCAGTCACATTCACGGCATCATCTGGCGCGGTTACCGGGGGGATGCCGATTCCCTTTGTAACGTGCTGGGTATGGAATTTATCGGCCGTTGCGACGAGACAGGGCATTACTACCTGCTGGAACGGGAGCGCCTGGCCAGCCAGTTGGCTGCCGCCCTTCTGGGTAAAGCCGACGACAACTGAGCTCGACGCCATAAAAAGAACCCGCCTTTTCGGCGGGTTTTTTATGGCTGGCGTTTAATGCCCGGCCAGGCCGTAGTTCGGGCCCTGGTAGAGGGGTGCCGGTGTTACCCCCGCCTCGCAGCCATCAACGAGCTGCCCGGCATCCACCAGGTACCAGTCGGCGCTGTGCTTGCGGCCGATAAACTGTGCCTCTGTGAGGGCGAAGCAGCTTTGCAGGTTCCGTTTGGGGCCCATAACGGCGTAGTTGGGGCCCTGGCGTACCCAATCCCTGGCGGCGGCCCGCTGGGCATCCATGGGGCTGTGAAAGCCAAACTGCACCACAGGCCGGTCGGCAAAGAGGGCCAATTGTTCCTTGTAATCGAGCAGGGCCAGGAGCCCCTGGGGGCCTATCCGGCTGGCCACGTCCGCCATCATGTCCCTGGGGGTGCGCAGGCCGTCCAACACCGGCCCCCCCAGCAGGCCAAACCCGGCCCAGAAGGCGGCCAGGGCCAAGCCCCAGCGTCGCCAGGGCGGCTGCTTGCGGGTCAGCACCAGGGCCAGCAGCATGGCCCCGGCCGTGGCCAGGGGGAACACCAAGCCCCCTGCGGGCAGCTGGGCCTTTACCTTGGGGACGAAGGCGGCGATAAGCAACAGTACCGGCAGGGCCCAGGCTACCCCTACCATCAGTCGCCCTGGCCAGGTGCGGCGGGCCAAATCCTCCAGATAGGGGGCTATGGCCAGGGCCAGCCAAGGCAGGGCCGGGGTAATGTAGACGCCGCGTTTGCCGGGGCTCAGGGAAAAGAACAGCAGTATCGCCAGGACCATCACCAGCGGCAGCAGCAGTGCGGGTTTGGCCCGGTCACGCCACCAGGGCTTGACCAGGAAAGGCGCCAACAAAGACAAGGGCAGCCAGAACAGCGGCGCCACCTCCAGCAGGTAATACCAAAACGGTTGGCGATGCCCCAGGGAGTGGACATAGCGGTTGGCGGTCTGGTTAAAGAGGATATTGTCCCGGTAGGCCATGGCCTCCGGGTTGTGGCTGTGGGCAGCGTACCACAGCATGGGCAGGCCCCAGCTGGCGATGGCGGCCAGCAGGCACAAAGGCCCAAGCCAACCCCTGTGGCCCATGTTTTGGCGCAGCGTCCGGTGCCACAGCAGCGGCAACAGCATAAAGAGGGCGATGATCCCCACCCCCTTGGTGATCACCCCAAAGCCGGCGGCGGCAAAGCCCAGGCAGTACCAGCCCCAGGCCGGCCCCAGCAGCAGATGGCGGGCAATACCGTAACCGCCAAGGGTGACCCAGAACACCAACAGCATGTCGATCTGTGCGGTCCTGGCCTGCAGGCTGAACTGCACCGTAAAAGCCAGCAGCCAAAGGCACCAGGTGGCCACCTTGGGGCCGTGCAGGCGCCGGGCCAGGTCCACCGTCAGCCAGGCGGTACCCAGCCCTGCCAGGGCCGAGGGCAGCAGGAAGGCCACTTTCAGCGGCACCTTCAGCCACAACAGCACGGCGATGGCCCACATGAAAATGGGCGGCTTGTCCGGGTAGAGTTCCCCCACCCGGTGCGGGATCAGCCATTGGCCGGTGTTGACCATCTCCTGGGCGATCAGGGCAAAACGGGGTTCGTCGGCCGGCCAGGGCCAGCGCAACCCGATACCGGCAAAAACCACCAGCACCAGCAGCAGCCAACCCAGGCGGTATTCAGCTTCTTGCTTCATGTTTTTTGATCAGTTGCAGGTTGCGAAGGTAGATGATGAAACCGGCGCTCTGGCCAAGGATAAAGACCGGATCCTGGCGGTAGATGGCGTAGATCAGCAGCAGGCTGGAGCCGCCGATGGAAAAGTACCAGAAGGCCTTGGGCACTATGCTCTGCTTGGCCTTTTCACTGACCAGCCATTGCACCAGGAAGCGGGCCGAGAACATCAACTGGCCGCCAAAGCCCAGCAGCAGCCACCAGTCTATGGTCATGGCAGTTCCTCCTGCAGCTGGGGTTGCTTGGCGCGCTTTTGCAGCCAGCGCACTCCAGCCATGTCCACCAGCCCCACCCAGAGCCGGTTATGCAGGCCGTACTTGGAGGTGCCGGCAGTCCTGGGCCTGTGGTTGACCGGTTCACTCAGCACTGTGGCGCCAACGCGTACGCAAAGGGCGGGCAGGAAACGGTGCATATGGTCGAAGTAGGGCAGGCTTAAAAACAGATCCCGGCCCAGCAGTTTGAGGCCGCAGCCGGTATCCACCACGCCGTCGTTGAGCAGGCGGCGGCGCACGCCGTTGGCCACCTTGGAGGAAACACGCTTTAGCCAGCTGTCGTTGCGGCGGGTACGGATACCACAGACACAGGCAGGGCCCTGGACCCGCCGGGCCAGTGTTAGCAGCTTGGGAATGTCGGCGGGATCGTTCTGGCCGTCCCCGTCCAGGGTGGCGACGAAGCGGCCCCTGGCCTTCTGGCAACCCAGCCAGACGGCGGTGCTCTGGCCGGAAGATTGGGCCAGGCGCAAGGCCCTTAGCCAGGGAAATTGGCCCTTGAGTTCGGCCAGCAGGGCCCAGCTGTGGTCGCTGGAGCCATCGTCTATCACCAGCACTTCAAAGGCATGGCCTGCCAGGGCCTGGTTTATTTCCTGCAGCAGGGCTGGCAGGTTGGCGGCTTCGTTCTTGGCAGGAATGATAACGGAAAGATCCATTTTCCCTCTCAAGGTTGAAAATCACTATTTATCAATAGTTTAAAATTTCAATCTGGCCAGCCAGTCTTAACAAAAAATTAAGGGCAAAAAAAAAGCCGGTCATGACCGGCTTTTGACATTTTGATGAATTTTACTGGGCTTCTTTCAGCCATTTCGCCGCTTGTTTGGCGAAGTAAGTGAGGATGCCATCGGCCCCGGCCCGTTTGAAGCAGAGCAGGGATTCCATGATGGTGGCCCTTTCCGCCAGCCAGCCGTTCTGCACGGCGGCCATGATCATGGCGTACTCGCCGGACACCTGGTAGGCAAAGGTTGGCACCCGGAACTCGTCCTTGACCCGGCGAATGACGTCCAGGTAGGGCATGCCGGGTTTGACCATCACCATATCGGCCCCTTCGGCGAGATCCAGGGCGATTTCATGCAGGGCCTCGTCGCTGTTGGCCGGGTCCTGCTGGTAGGTCATCTTGTTGCCGCCCTTGAGGTTGCCAGCCGAGCCGATGGCGTCCCGGAACGGGCCATAGTAGGCAGAGGCGTACTTGGCGGAATAGGCCATGATGCTGGTGTTCACATGGCCTGCTGCTTCCAGGGCCTCACGGATGGCGCCGATGCGGCCATCCATCATGTCGGACGGGGAGATGATGTCGGCCCCCGCTTCCACATGGCAAAGCACCTGTTTGATCAGGACCTCGACCGTGATGTCGTTGATGACATAGCCCTGCTCGTCGATGATGCCGTCCTGGCCGTGGGTGGTGTAGGGGTCCAGGGCCACGTCGGTCATCACCCCCATCTGCGGGAAGGCGGCCTTGACGGCGCGGATGGCGCGGGGAATAAGGCCCTCGGGGTTATAGGCCTCTTCGGCCAGCAGGGACTTGGCCGCCGGGTTGGTGACCGGGAACAGGTCGATAACCGGGACCCCCAGTTCCACCAGCTCCGCCACTTCCTTGAGTAGCTCGTCTATGGTCAGGCGCTCCACGCCAGGCATGGAGGGCACCGCCTGGCGCTGGCCTTCACCTTCCATGATGAACACCGGCAGGATCAGGTCGTCCACCCGCAGGTGGTTTTCCGCCATCAGGCGGCGGGTGAAGTCGTGCTTGCGCATGCGGCGCAGGCGGGTATTGGGAAAAGGCGCACGGTTTAGCATCTTGTTACTCCTAAAATGCCCCCTGCTACCCAGCAAAACCGAACAAACGCCGGCTGTTGGCCAGGGTTATGGCCGCCAGTTCGGCGGGGTCCTGCTGGCGGCACGCAGCAAGGGTGTTGAGGATATGGGGTAGATAACGGGGCTCGTTGCGACGGCTCTTGAGCCTGAGATCCCGTGGGATAAGGTAAGGGGCGTCGGTTTCGATAAGCAGGCGATCATCGGGGATCAGCCGCACCAGCTCTTTTAAATGTTGGCCCCGGCGCTCGTCGCAGAGCCAACCGGTAATACCGATATAGAGATCCAGTTCCAGCCAGCGCTCCAGGGTGGCCTGGTCGCCGGTAAAGCAGTGGGCCACGGCGCCGGGCAATTGCCGGCGGTGGTTGGACAATATGGCGAACTGGCGCTCTGCCGCTGCCCGTTCGTGCAACAGCACCGGCATGTTCAGCTCGGTAGCCAGGGCCAGCTGGGCGTCAAACACCGCCTCCTGCACCGGCCTTGGGGACAGATCCCGGAAAAAATCCAGGCCGCATTCCCCTATGGCCAGCACTTCTGGGCGGCTGGCCAGGGCGCGCAGCCGGGCCACAAAATCGGCTGAGGCCTCGGCGGCATAATGGGGATGGACCCCGGCGGTGGCAAAGATGCCGGGGCGGCCTTGGGCGTAGTCGGCAGCCTGGTGGCTTTCGGCTTCATTGGTGCCAGTCAGCACCAGGTAATGCACCCCCGCCGCAGCGGCATCCGCCACCACCTGGTCCCGGTCGCCGTCAAAGGCGCTGTCGGTCAGGTTGAGGGCGATGTCGCAGAGGATCATTTGCTACGGCTGACGCGGATATTGCGGTTGGAACCTTCGGTACTGAGGTAGATGGAACCCAGGGCACCCTTGTCCAGCACCACTTTGTCGCCGTTTTTCAGGGACAGGTAGTTGGAGTCGGACTGCTTCCAGATCTGGCCGTTATCCAGCACGATCACCAGCTTGCCGTAGGGGTTCTTGTCGACCTTGGTGACGATGGCGGTCAGCTGTTCCAGCTGGGTCTCCCGCTGCACCTTCTGTTCCATGCCGAAGCTGGCGGCCTTGTCTTCGGTCTTGGCCACCACGGCCGGGCGGCGCAGGGACTCGTTGCTGGCGGGGGTGGCGGCCATGGCCGGGTCGGCCTTGGCCTGCTTGGCCAGGGCGTCAAAGCAGGCCAGGCGCAGGCCGTTGTCGCTTAGCTGGGCACACTGGGCCAATTTATCGTTGATGGAAGCCTGGGAACCAAAAGCCAAGGCCAGCAGGGTCAGGTAACGCAGTTTCATGAGGATTCCTCTTCCGTTGAACGGCTTTTGACGAAACGAGCCAACAGCAGGCCGGCCTCGAACAACAGCCACATGGGCACCGCCAGCAGGGTCTGGGAGATGACGTCAGGTGGCGTCAACAGCATGCCCAGGGCGAAGGCGATAACAATTACATAGGGGCGCTTCTGGCCCAGACTTTTGGGATCCGCCGCGCCGGTGTAGCAAAGCAGCATCACGGCGATGGGGATCTCGAAGGCCAGGCCAAAGGCGAAGAACAGTTTGAGCACGAAGTCCAGGTAACTGGAGATATCGGTGGCGATGGTCACCCCTTCGGGGGCGACCGAGGTGAAAAAGGCGAAGATCACCGGAAACACCACATAGTAGGCAAAGGCAATGCCGGCGTAGAACAGCAGGCTGGACAGGGCCAGCAGCGGCGCCACCAGGCGCTTCTCATGCTGGTAGAGGCCGGGGGCCACAAAGGCCCAGATCTGGTAGAGCACCGCCGGCATGGCCGCAAAAAACGACAGCACCAGGGCCAGCTTGAAGGGGGCGAAAAAGGGCGAGGCCACGTCGGTGGCGATCATCGAGGCGCCGGTGGGCATCTGGCTTATCAGCGGTAAGGCCAGATGGTGGTAGAGATCCTTGGCGAAAAACACCATCACCAACAGCACCAGGCCTACCGCTATCAGGGCGCGCAGGATGCGGGTGCGCAGCTCCAGCAGGTGCGACAACAGCGGCATGTCACTCATGCTTGTCTTTGTCCTTGAAGGGCCTGTCCAGTTCCTGGGCACTGCGCTTCATCTCGTCCACGGTTTTGGCCAGGTCCTCGGGCAGTTTGTCCATGCCCAGCTGGTCGGCCTTTTTCATGGCTTCGTTGAGCTCGTGGGCTTCCAGTTCCCGCTCCAGTTCAGTGCGCACCTGGTGGGCCATGCCCTTTAGGGTGCGCACCCAGCGGCCCAGGGTACGGGCGGCGCCGGGCATGCGTTCGGGACCCAGTACGATAAGGGCGATCAAGGCCACCAGTACCAGTTCCCAAAAGCCGATGTCGAACATCAGACCTTGTCCTTGTCAGACTTGGCCTTGTCCTCCTGCTTGTCTTCTTTGAACTGGGCGTCCGGTTTGTCTTCCAGTTTGTCCTGGTCCTTGTCGTCGTCCTGCATGGCCTTTTTAAAGCCTTTGAAGGCCGAGCCCAGGTCAGAGCCCAGGTTGCGCAGTTTCTTGGTCCCGAACAGCAGGACTATAACGGCCAGCAGGATAAGCAGTTGCCATATGCCGATGTTTCCCATGGAAGATCCCCCGTTGCGGCTGTGCAGCCATTATACGTAAAGCGGTTACTTTCGCAGCGCCTTTATCCAGGCCAGCAAGGCGCAGCCGCCGGCCAGGGCCGGCAGCCACAAGGGGGCCTTGTCCAGCAGCACGGCACCACTGACCAGCAGGCTGGCGCCGAGGATCTGCAGGCCCAGGCGCTGGTTGCGGCGCTCGGCGTCCTTTTGCTGCTGCTGGTCACGGAGCAGCTGGCGTTGCTGCCAGTCCCTGGCCAGGCGCAGGTTGTCGTAAATCAGATCCGGCAGCTCCGGCAGCTTTTCGCCCCAGAACGGCAGGTTGGCCTTGATGTGGCGCAGCATGGCCTTGGGGCCCATCTGTTCCTTGAGCCAGTCTTCCAGGAACGGCTTGGCGGTTTTCCACAGGTCCAGTTGCGGGTAGAGCTGGCGGCCCAGGCCCTCGATATAAAGCAGGGTCTTTTGCAGCAGCACCAGCTGCGGCTGCACTTCCATATTGAAGCGCCGGGCTGTGTTAAAGAGGTTCACCAGCACCTGGCCGAAGGAAATCTCCGCCAGGGGTTTTTCGAAAATGGGTTCGCAGACGGTGCGAATGGCCACTTCGAACTCGTCGACGCTGGTGTCAAAGGGCACCCAGCCCGAGTCCACGTGCAGTTCGGCCACCTTGCGGTAATCGCGGTTGAAGAAGGCCACGAAGTTCTCCGCCAGGTAGCGTTTGTCTTCTTTGGCCAGGGTGCCGACGATACCGCAGTCGATGCCGATGTACTTGGGGTTCTCGGGATTGTCGTAGGACACGAAAATGTTGCCCGGGTGCATGTCGGCATGGAAGAAGGAGTCGCGGAACACCTGGGTGAAGAACACCTCCACCCCCTTTTCCGCCAGGCGCTCGAGGTTGGTGCCGTTGGCCCTGAGGCTGTCGATGTCGGCCACCGGGATGCCATAGATGCGTTCCATCACCAACAGCCGCTTGCGGCACAGGTCCGGGTAGACCTCGGGCACATAGAGGGAGTCGGAGCCCTCGAAGTTGCGGCGCAGCTGGATGGCGTTGGCCGCTTCGCGCAGCAGATCCAGCTCGTCGAACAGGGTCTTTTGGTATTCGCGCACCACTTCCTTGGGCTTGAGGCGACGCCCGTCCGGCAGCACCTTGGCGGCGATGGCGGCAAAGGTGCTCATCAGCCTGACGTCGGCTTCCATGATCTTGGCGATGCCGGGGCGGATCACCTTGAGCACCACTTCTACGCCGCTGTCTTTGAGGCGGGCGGTGTGCACCTGGGCGATGGACGCCGAGGCCAGGGGTTTTTCGTCAAAGTCGCTGAACCATTGCTCCAGGGGGCCGCCCAGGCTGCGCTCTATGCTGCGCCTGGCCAGGGCACCGTCAAAGGGCGGTACCTTGTCCTGCAGCTTGGTCAGCTCCAGGGCTACGTCGTCCGGCAGCAGGTCGCGGCGGGTGGACAGCATCTGCCCGAACTTGATGTAGACCGGGCCCAGGGCCTCCATGGCCAGGCGTAGCCGCTCGCCCCTGGGGGTACGCTTGTGTTTATTGGGGATCCAGAACAGCGACAGCCGCCACAGGCGCATGTACCAGGGCCAGAAGCGCCGGGGTACCAGGGCGTCAAGGCCATGGTTTAGAAGGGTTTTCAGTACCTTGTAGAGTCGCAAACTGCTCATTGCCGCTCCAGGGCCTCCAGGCGCCGCTCCAGGCGGGCCAGGTCACTTTTCAGATCGTCCACCGCGTCGAAGAAGGCGCGTTGTTCCAGGGCGTTGGGGGTCAGCCGGGACTCTTCGGTGAGCTGCTCTGCCCCCCATTGGCCAAAACGGGCCAGGCTGGCGGCCAGGCGTTTTTGCAGGCGAGCCCCTGTACTCAGCAGCAGGTGGGCGGGTACATCCCCCAGGTAGCGGGCCAGCTCCCCTTCCCAATCGATATCGAGCTTGGCGAAGAGTTCCGAGAACTGCTTGAGCAGCATGGGGTCGCCGCTCAGGTCCAGTCGCCCTTCCTTGAGGGCGCGGGGCAGGTTGGCGCTGTCCTTGAGTTCTCCCAGGGCCGACACCGGCAGGGCCAGGGTGGCGTCTGCCTCGGCAAGATCGCCGGTGACCAACAGGCCGGCCTCGGTAACCACAAAGCCCAGCTGCAGGTCGATGTCGGTCAACTGCACCTTGATGGCCTTGCCCTTGAGCCGGCCCAGGCGGCGCCGGCTGGCGTCGTCCAATGCCAGCAGCTTGTTGGCGCCGGTCTCGGTGACGGCCTGGAGCAGCTGCTTGAAGGGCATCTTAGAACTTGAAGCCGCGATGCAGGGCGACGATGCCACCGGTGAGGTTGTGGTATTCGACCTCGTCGAAACCGGCGTCGAACATCATCGACTTCAGGGTTTCCTGGTCCGGGTGCATGCGGATGCTTTCCGCCAGGTACTGGTAGGACTCGCTGTCCCCGGCCACCAGTTTGCCCATGGCCGGCAGCACCTTGAACGAATAAATATCGTAGGCCTGGGTCAGCAGCATGTTCTGGGGCTTGGAGAACTCCAGCACCAGCAAGCGGCCGCCGGGCTTGAGCACCCGCTGCATGGACTTGAGGGCGGCGGCCTTGTCGGTGACGTTACGCAGGCCAAAGGCGATGGTAATGAGGTCGAAATGGTTGTCCGGGAAGGGCAGGCATTCGGCGTTGGCCTGGACGAAGCGCACATTGCCGACGATGCCGAGGTTGCGCAGCTTTTCCTTGCCCACATTGAGCATGGAGTCGTTGATGTCCGCCAGCACCACTTCGCCGTTGTCGCCGACGATGCGGGCAAACTTGGCGGCCAGGTCGCCGGTGCCACCGGCCAGATCCAGTACCTTCTGGCCCGGGCGCACCCCGGAGAGATCGATGGTAAAGCGCTTCCAGAGACGGTGGATGCCCATGGACATCAGGTCGTTCATCAGGTCGTACTTGGCGGCCACGGAGTGGAAGACCCCGGCCACCATACCGGCCTTTTCGGATGTCGGAACCGTCTTGTAACCGAAGTCGGTGCTGTTGTTCTCTGCCATGATCTCTTCCTTACAAATTCCGCCCTAGTGTACTTGAGCCCGCAGCCCGGCGCAGCCCTCTCGCTCATGATTCCACCGCTTCCCTGATTTTTCCTGCCTCTCCCCAGGCCAGGGGTGACGCCGCCTGGCCAGCTTTGACGTTGACGTAAACATATTTTGGGTTTGACACTGAAAAACCATTAAATAATGATACGTTTCGTATCGCTAAATGATTTTGCATGCGGTGCCCCAGCTTGCCGACGGCAAAGGCCATCTCAAAAACAGGCCGCCGGGCAAGCCCAAAACCAATAACGACAACAGCAGAAGGCATGCAGCTGCCTTTTGGGGGTAACAATGAGTTTGATGGGAATTGTCCTTTCGCTGGGCCTACTGATGTACCTGGCGTATCGCGGCATCAGTGTCCTTATCCTGGCGCCATTGCTGGCCATGCTGGCGGTGCTGCTGAGCGGCGAAGGCAACCAACTGCTGGGTACCTATACCCAGATCTTCATGACCGGCCTGGGCGGCTATGTGGTCAAGTACTTCCCGCTGTTCCTGCTGGGGGCCATCTTCGGCAAGCTGATGGACGACTCGGGCTCGGCCCGGGCCATCGCCCACGCCCTGGTGGGCAAATTGGGTGGCTCACGGGCGGTGCTGGCCATTGCCCTTGCCTGTGCGCTGTTGACCTACGGCGGCGTGTCGCTGTTCGTGGTGGGCTTTGCGGTCTTTCCCATTGCCGCCGCCCTGTTTCGTGAAGCCAATGTGCCCAAGCGGCTTATTCCCGGGGCCATCGCCATCGGTTCCCTTGGCTTTACCATGACCGCCCTGCCCGGCACGCCTGCCATTCAGAACGCCATTCCCATGCCGTTCTTCGGTACCGACGCCTTTGCCGCCCCGATCCTGGGGTTGATCGGCGGCCTGGTGATGCTCGGCTGTGGCTGGGGCTGGATGGAATACCGGGCCCGCAAGGCCCGGCTGGCTGGTGAGGGCTACGGCAACCATCCGGACAGCCAGGAACAGGCGTTCGATGCCAAGCATCTGCCGCCGCTGTGGGTGGCGCTGCTGCCCATCGTGCTGGTGGTGCTGGGCAACTACCTCTTTAGCAAGGTGTTGTTCCCGGCCCTTAACAACAGCTACCTGGCCGAGGCCAAGTTTGGCCAGACCGAGCTCAGCGCGGTACTGGGGATCTGGTCCATCATCAGCGCCCTGCTGCTGGCCTGCCTGGCATTGGTGGCCTTTAACTGGCGCCGCTGGGGCAACCTCAAAGACACCCTCAACAAGGGCACCCTGGGTTCGTTGCTGCCGATTTTCAACACCGCATCGGAAGTGGGTTATGGCTCGGTGATCGCCTCTTTGGCCGCCTTCGGGGTGCTCAAGGCGCTGATGCTGAACCTGTCGCCAGACAACATTCTGATCTCCGAGGCGGTGGTGGTGAACGTGCTGGCCGGCATTACCGGTTCGGCCTCCGGCGGTATGAGTATTGCCCTTAACACCATGGGCGACACCTACATGCAGTTGGCCACCCAGGCCGGGGTGTCGCCGGAGCTGCTGCACCGGGTGGCGGCCATGGCCTCTGGCGGGCTCGATACCCTGCCCCATAACGGCGCCGTGATCACTCTGTTGGCCATTTGTGGCCTAACCCATCGTCAGTCCTATCTGGATGTCTTCATGGTCACCATACCTGCGGCCCTGGCTGGCCTGGTGGTGGTGATCGGTCTTGGTAGCATGTTCGGTGCCTTCTGAGCATGTGTCAGGTGGCGCCCAGACGGGCGCCTTAAAGGAGGGTCTTATGGCCTCTGTCGTTCTGCCCCGGGTTATGGAAGTGGGTCCCGGTGTTCTTCAAAAACTTCCCGAACTGCTGGCCACTTTCGGCTGCAAAAAGCCGTTGCTGGTGACCGACAAGATGATGGTGCAGCTCGGTTACCTGGATAAGGTGCAAACCCTGCTGGCGGCCAAAGGCATCGACAGCGACGTCTTTGCCGACACCGTGCCCGAGCCCACCGCCGCCTCCATCCAGGCCGGGGTAGACAAGGTCCGCGCCGGCAACTTTGACGCCGTGGTGGCCCTTGGCGGCGGCAGCCCCATCGACAGTGCCAAGGCTATCGCCATACTGGGTAAGTTCGGCGGTGCCATCAACGACTACCGTTTCCCGCGCCAGGTCAACGAGGCGGGGCTGCCGATTATCGCCATCCCCACCACCGCCGGCACCGGTTCGGAGGCGACCCGCTTTACCATCATCACCGACGAGCAGACCGACGAGAAACTGCTCTGCGCCGGCGTTGGCTTTATGCCGGTGGCGGCCCTTATCGATTACGAACTGACCCTGACGGTGCCGCCCCGCACCACAGCCGACACCGGTATCGACGCCATGACCCATGCCATCGAAGCCTATGTCAGCAAAAAGGCCAGCCCCTACACCGACAGCCAGGCCCTGGCCGCCATGGGCCTGATTGGCCCGAACCTGCGCCGCGCCTACCACCAGGGTGACGATAAAGCCGCCCGCGAGGCGATGATGCTGGGCGCCAGCCTGGCCGGTATCGCCTTTTCCAACGCCTCGGTGGCGCTGGTGCACGGCATGAGCCGGCCCATCGGCGCCTTCTTCCATGTGCCCCATGGCCTGTCTAACGCCATGTTGCTGCCGGCGGTAACCGCCTGGTCCATCCCCGCCGCCGCCGAGCGTTATGCCGATTGCGCCAGGGCCCTGGGGTTTGCCCATATGGACGACCCAACCGAACTGGCCAACCAGAAGTTGCTGGCAGAGCTGGTGGCTATCAACACCGAACTCAAGGTGCCGAGTCCGGCGGACTTTGGTATCGACAAAGACCGCTTCTTCGCGGTGCGCCACACCATGGCCGAACAGGCCCTGGCCTCGGGTTCCCCCGGTAACAACCCCAGGGTGCCCAGCGCCGAAGACATCGTCACCCTTTACGAACAGCTTTGGGCCTGATGCCCAGCCCCCAAGGAGATTTGCCATGACTACCATCGGACATCTGATCAACGGCCAGCCCCGTATCGACGCGGCCCGTACCCAGGACGTGTTCAACCCCGCCACCGGCAAGGCCGAGAAAAAAGTGGCCCTGGCCCCCAAGGCCACGGTGGAAGAGGCCATTGCCGCCGCCCAGGCCGCTTACCCGGCCTGGCGCAATACCCCGCCCATCAAGCGGGCACGGGTGATGTTCCGCTTCAAGGAATTGCTGGAGCAGCACAGCGACAAGATCTGCGAACTCATCGGCCAGGAGCACGGCAAAATTGTCCATGACGCCGCCGGTGAACTGCAACGCGGCATCGAGAACGTCGAGTACGCCTGCGGCGCCCCGGAGCTGTTAAAAGGCGAGTACACCAAGAACGTCGGCCCGGCCATCGACGCCTGGAGCGAGATGCAGCCGCTGGGCGTAGTAGCGGGTATTACCCCCTTTAACTTTCCGGTGATGGTGCCCCTGTGGATGTTCCCCATGGCGCTGGTGTGCGGTAACACCTTCGTGCTCAAACCCTCGGAGCGCGACCCGTCCGCCACCCTCTTTATTGCCGAGCTGCTGCATGAAGCCGGCCTGCCGGCCGGGGTGTTCAACCTGGTCAACGGCGACAAGGAAGCGGTAGACACCCTGCTCACCGACCCACGGGTGCAAGCGGTGAGCTTTGTGGGCTCCACCCCGGTGGCCGAGTACATCTACGCCACCGCCAGCAGCCACGGCAAACGTTGCCAGGCTCTGGGCGGCGCCAAGAACCACGCCATCGTCATGCCCGACGCGGACATGGACAACGTGGTGAACTCCCTGCTGGGGGCCGCCTTTGGCTCCTCCGGCGAGCGCTGCATGGCGCTGTCGGTAGCGGTAGCGGTGGGGGACGCCGCAGCGGACACCCTGATCGAGAAAATGCAGGCCGGCATGCAGGGCCTGAAGGTCGGTGCCTACCACGACAAGCACAACGACTTTGGCCCGGTCATCACCCGCGCTCACCAGGAGAAGGTGGTGGGCCACATCACCAGCGCCGAGACCCAGGGGGCCAAGGTGGTGGTGGATGGCCGCCACATCCAGGTGCCGGGTTTTGAAGAGGGCTTTTTCGTCGGCGCCACCCTGATTGACCGGGTCACCCCGGACATGGACAGCTACCAGGCCGAGATCTTTGGCCCGGTGCTGCAGGTGGTGCGGGTCAACACCATGGAAGAAGCCATGGCGCTCATCAACGACCACGAGTATGGCAACGGCACCTGCATCTACACCCGCGACGGTGAGGCGGCCCGCTATTTCAGCGACAACATTCTGGTGGGCATGGTGGGTATCAACGTACCGCTGCCGGTACCTGTGGCCTACCACAGCTTCGGCGGCTGGAAGCGTTCCTTGTTTGGCGACCTGCACGCCTACGGCCCGGACGGGGTGCGTTTCTACACCCGCCGCAAGACCATCACCCAGCGCTGGCCCTCGGCCAACGTGCGGGAAGGGGCCGAGTTCTCCATGCCGACCATGAAGTGATTCGCTCCCCCGCGAGTCTTGGCCGCCTGCGGGCGGCTTTTTTTATGGTGGCCGGGTTGTCTTGCAGGGCGAGGACGAAAACGCCACCATTAACCGACTTTCAGGAAGGCAGGAACCCCCTTGACCACAAAACGCGACAAAGGCTCGGCCATCAGCCGGGTGCTGGAGATCATCGAGCTGGTGTCCAACGCCGAGGCGCCCCTGTCGCCGGCCGACATCGCCCATGCCCTGGATATTCCCAAACCCAGCATCCACAGGTTGCTGGCCCAGCTCAAACAGGACGGCTTCTTGCAGATGAACCTGCGCGGCCTGTGGGAGCCGGGCGACCGCCTTTACCAGCTGAGCATGGGCGTCTGGCACGCGGATCGTTTCAAGACCTCGCGCCAGGCCATACTGCAACGCTTAGCCGGGGCCGTGCAGGAAACCTGTGGCATCTCCATCCCCAACGGCCTGGAGATGGTTTATTACGACAGGGTGCAGGCCAACTGGCCGCTGCAAATCTACCTGCCCGAGGGCAGCCATACCCCCATCTGGTGTACCGCCAGCGGCAAGCTGTACCTGGCCTCCCTGCCCAAAGCCAAGCGCCAGACGGTGCTCGAGGCCCTGCCCATCAAGGCCATGACCCGCAACACCCTCACCGACCTCGATGCCCTTAACGCCGAACTGGATCGCATCGCCAAGACCGGCATCGGCACCGACGACGAAGAGTTCATCGACGGCATGGTGGCCTGCGCCCTGCCCATCAAGGACGGGCGTGGCAAGCTGGTGGCCTGCCTGTACAGCCATGCCCCCAAGTTGCGGCTGAGCCTTCCCGGGCTGATGGCCTTTGAGCCACAGCTGCGCCAGGCGGCAGAGGATTTAAGCCGGCTGGACGACACCGAGATATAAAAAAGGGCGCCTATTGCGGCGTCGGCATCGAAGATGGGCAGACTCAGGCTAGGGATGAACGCGGCCTTGCCCACACCGAATTGGCGTTGGCGGCTTTAAGGTCATGCTCGGCGGCCAGCAGGTCTGCCGGCTGCTGTTGCCCTGCCAAGAGGTTCAGGGCGTTGATGTCTTGGGCTATCTGGGTCTTGTAGCTAGCTAGATCGGCCTGGGCACTTTGGTAAGTGCTCTCGGTGCCGATCAAATCCACCTGCGAGTCCATCCCCAGGGGGAAACGTTTTTGGCTGATGGCCATGGACATCAGGTCGTTTGTCTGGTCGTACTTGGCGGCCACGGGGTGGAATACCCCGGCCACCATGCCAGCCTTTTCGGATGTCGGAACCGTCTTGTAACCGAAGTCGGTGCAGTTGTTCTCTGCCGAGACCTCTTCCTTACAAATTCCGCCCTAATGGACTTGAGCCTGCGCCTGAGTGCAGCAGCTAAGGCGGCTTGGCCCTGGCTACAAAAAAGCCGCCCTCAGGCGGCCAGGTTTACTGCGTAAAGGCGCTGACATCCAAAGGTGGCGCTGCCAGCAGCTTAAAATTGCGAACGTTAATCGCATGGAAGCTGAATTGGGTCCCCCCGGCAGGGTACTGCTTGGAGTCAAATTCGACTGTCCAGAGGTCATCCTGGTTGCCGCCAAAGCTCAGAGTAACCACATTGGAAAGCTGACAACTGGCGTTAGTAAGGTCGGCGCAGAGTTTCCCTGTACCAAAGTCGCGGTAACGGGTCATCTGCAGTTTGCCATCTTCCCAAGTCCAAAAACCGGGGTTGACGGATACATCCTGCTGAGTGAGGCCATCACCGTCGTAGTCGGTTGCCAACACATACTGTGTGGTGCCGTCGCTGTTGAACTGATACCAGGCATAACCCAAGTCTCCCTCCAGTGCGTCCTGGTAGTAGGCCAGCACCAAGGGCTGCTCGAATGCAGCCGCCGGCCAGGGCTGGGGTTTCATCAAGGGGAGGTTGTAGGGGTTACCCGAGACGAAGACCTGATCCGGCGCTGCCCGCAAGGTATTGATAAACCAGCTTTGACCTCCTGGTGCGTCCAGCTTAAGGCCCTGGTCGGTGGTAGACCACAGGAAGCTGTCATGGGTGTCCAGCCGGACGCCGGTGCCATCGGTATTGAATTGGAAGGGGGCAGCATAGCGGGTTTCGGTGCTGTCATAGCTCTCCCCCTGGGCTGGACTAGTGCGCTGCTCCATGGCGGGCAATGGCAGTTCCAAGGTCACCGGGGGCGACACAACCAGGGGTTGCTGGGCCTCGGCGGTGACGTACCACTTCAGATCATGCACGCTATATTCCGAGTCCAGGATATAAGGCTCACCATAGCCCGGGGCGTTAATATCACGTGCTAGGATACGCCGCTCCTCTTCCACCAGGATCTGTCCCTGGTTTTGCAGTATTGGCCTGATGACCAACTGGGTCAGCCAGGTTGAATGGGTCCAATTACCGGAAGTGAATGATTCCTCGAAAGACGGCTCATCGAGAACGACTTGCCAAGCGTTATTGCTGGCCTGCCAGCTAAAACCGGCAGGAGCGGTATTGAACGACTGGGATAGGCTGCCGGTACCGTCGTTTGACCATCGCCAGGTAGATTTTGAACCGCTGCTGCTAAAATCAGTTTCCCATTGATTCATGTCTACCGGTGGCGGCAGGGTAGTTCGGGGTAAGTTGTGTTCCCCTGCCAAATAAGGACTAATGGCGAGCATGAAGTCTTCCTGGGTCGTCTGCCGCTCGAACCAGTCCTGGTAGGCGGGAATATCATTGGCCAGGGCCAAGGTGTTGGCAGCCCCTGGCGGTAACGCAATACTGCCGTCGATAACGGCGCTTAGCAGGGTTGTCAGATTGCGCCATTGCCTGGGATTGGTCAGGTTCAGGGCATGGTCTAACTCGGCTTGGGTCTCTGGGGCACGCTGCAATTGCCGCCGAATAAGTCCGCCCATGGCGGTAGTAAAGGGCGAGATGGCAAGGCCGGTCACCTGGCCTTCGTCCAAGGCTGTGCCCCGGCTCCACAGCGCGTCTCCTTGTCCCAGCCAAGCGCTCAGCACCGCCTTGCTGTCGGTAGCGCTATGTGCCTCCAGGCTTAACAAAGCCCCGGCTTCCTGCTCGTCCAATACCAGTGAAAACTGGTAGCGACCATCGTTGTCGGCGGTGGTGGTCAAGGGGGTTTCCCGGCTGGACAGGGCCAGGGTCAGGGTAGCACCAGGCAGCGAAGTACCAATGATTTGCCCGGTCAATGTGAGCGGGTACTTGATGGCCTTCACCTTAAGGGTGCTTGTGGCGCTGGCCGAGGCACCTTGGTCGTCGGTAACAACCAGCTGAAAGGTCAGCTGGGTGTCTTCGTCGAGGTTGGGGGTGGTCAATTGCAGGCTGGCGGTATCGGTTCCCGAAAGCGCCACTTGGGGACCGGCGGTTTGGGTCCAATGATAGGTGCTGATTTGACCATCGTCGGTGACCTCGGCGGTCAAGGTTACCGCCTGATGCTCATTGACCTCCAGGTTAGCCAATTGGATAACGGGGCTTTGATTGGGGGGATCGCTGTCTCCGCCTCCGCCACCACAGCCGGTAAGGGTCAATAGGGTGGCCAGCAGCGTGCCTGATATTGGAAAATTGCGCATATACATCCCTGATACTAATGAAGTGACCCGATACCCAATGAATCATGGGTTTCGGTATATATATTTGTTATGAAAGAAATAATACCGAAATTCAGCGATTGTTTCCCACCATGGGGACTCATTAAGTCGCTTTCCCGGACTTTTTTGACGGAACCATCAAAAAGGGCGCCTTCGGCGCCCTTTTTCGTGGCTGCTCAGGCCGGGTCGTCTTCATGGACCGGCTTTCTGGCCGGGAACAGGCGGCGCACCAGTACGAAGAACAGCGGCACCAGGAAAATGGCCAGCACCGTGGCGGTAAAGGTGCCGCCGACGATACCTGAACCGATGGACACCCGGCTGTGGGCGCCGGCGCCGGTGGACAGGGCCAGGGGCAAGGTGCCGAAGATAAAGGCCAGGGAGGTCATCAGGATAGGCCGAAGCCGCAGTTTGGCCCCCTGCACGGCGGCGTCGAAGGCACTTTGGCCCTGCTGGTAGGCTTCTTCGGCGAACTCAACGATGAGGATGGCGTTCTTGGACGACAGCCCTATGGTGGTCAGCAGCGCCACCTGGAAGTAGATGTCGTTTTCCAGGCCAAGGCCCCAGGCGGCCAGGGCCGCCCCTATCACCCCAAGGGGGATCACCAGCACCACCGACAGCGGCACAGTCCAGCTCTCGTAGAGGGCGGCCAGGCACAGGAATACCACCAGTACCGACAGGCTGTAGAGCATGGTGGTCTGGCCGCTGGACAGCCGCTCCTGGTAGGACAGGCCGCTCCAGGCATGGCTGACCAGCTGCCCTGGCAGGGCGTCGGCCAGGCGGGCTATTTCGTCCATGGCCGCCCCGGAGCTGACGCCGTTACCGGCCCCTTGCAGCTCGAAGGAGGCGTTGCCGTTGAAGCGGTTCAGGCTCTGGGGGCCCGAGGTCCAATGGACGCTGGCGAAGGCCGAGAAGGGGGTCATGCTGGTATTGCCGTCGGCGTCGGTACCCCGCACAAACCAATGGCGCAAGTCCTCGGGGCTGGCTCTGTAGGGGGCATCCCCCTGCACATAGACCCGCTTGACCCTGTCCTTATCCAAAAAGTCGTTCACGTAGCGCCCGGCCCAGGCGGTGGACAGGGTGCTGGTGACGTTATTGAGGTTAAGGCCAAGGGCCGAGGCCTTGGCGTTGTCGATGTCGATCTTCAGCTGCGGGGTGTCGCTGATGCTGCCCTCGCGGATGGCGGTCAGCAGCGGGTCCTGGCGGGCGTCGGCCAACAGCTGGTCTTTGAGGCTACCCAGTTGGTCCCTGGAGGTGCCGGCATTGGCCAGCAGCTGGAAGCTAAAGCCGTTGCTTTGGCCCAGGCCACGGATAGGGGGCGGCGACATGGCAAAGACCCGGGCGTCGCGGATGGACGCCAGGGCCTTGTTGGCCCTGTGGGCGATGGCGGCGGCGCTGTTCTCGGCGCCAGGCCTCTGGTCCCAGGGCTTTAACGAGATAAAGGCCATACCGGCATTCTGGCCGCTGCCGCCGAAACTGAACCCGGAAATGGTGAAGATGGTGTTGATGTTGTCCTTTTCCTGGGTCAGGTAGTACTGCTCTATCTGCCGGGCCACCGCTTCGGTGCGTTTGACCGAGGCGCCGGTGGGCAGGTTGAACTGCACCATGGTGGTGCCCTGGTCCTCGTTGGGCAAAAAGCCGGTTGGCAGGCGGGTCATCAGCACCGCCAGGGCCGCCACGATCAGGCCGTACACCAGCATCCAGCGTACCGGCTGGCGCAGCATCTTCAGCACCCTGTTGCCGTAGCGCTGGGTCAGGCTGTCGAAGCTGCGGTTAAACCAGCCGAACAGGCCCTTTTGGCTGTGCTCGGCGTCGCTGGCCTTAAGCAGGCTGGCGCAGAGGGTGGGGCTCAGGGTCAGGGCCACCAGCACCGACAGCACCATGGACGACACCAGGGTGATGGAGAACTGGCGGTAGATGACGCCGGTGGAACCGCCGAACAGGGCCATGGGCAGGAACACCGCCGACAGTACCACGGCGATACCCACCAGGGCCGGACTGATTTCCTTCATGGACTTGATGGTGGCGGCCCGGGGCGACAATTTCTCCTCGTGCATCACCCTTTCCACGTTTTCCACCACCACTATGGCGTCGTCCACCAACAGGCCGATGGACAGCACCATGCCAAACAGGGTCAGGGTGTTGATGGAATAGCCGAACAGGGCCAGCACCCCGAAGGTGCCCAGCAGCACTACCGGCACGGCGATGGCCGGGATCAGGGTGGCGCGCCAGTTCTGCAGGAACACGAACATGACGATCACCACCAGCACCACCGCTTCGAACAGGGTTTTGACCACCTCTTCGATGGAGATCTTGATAAAGGCGGTGCTGTCGCGGGGATAGGCCACCTGGTAGCCGGCCGGGAAGCTGCCCTGCATCTGGGTCACGGTCTGGCGGACCAGCTCGGCTGTGGTCAGGGCGTTGGCCCCAGGGGCCAGCATTACCGCCATACCCGACGCCGGATGGCCGTTCAGCCTGGGCAGGGCGCCGTAGCTTTCACTGCCTATTTCCACCCGCGCCACGTCTCCCAGGGTGACCTGGGCCCCCTGGGGGTTGGTCTTGAGGATAATGGCCCTGAACTGCTCCGGGGTTTGCAGCATGGACTGGGCGGTAACGGTGGCGTTCAGCTCCTGGGTGTCGGCGCTGGGCAAGCCGCCGATGCTGCCCGCCGCTACCTGGGTGTTCTGGGCCTCAAGGGCGCTGGTGATGTCGGCGGGGATCAGCTGGTAGGCCGCCAGCTTGGTGGGGTCCAGCCAGATGCGCATGGCGTGCTGGGCACCGAACACCCGCACGTCCCCCACCCCTTCCAGGCGGGCTATGGGGTCTTGCATGCTCGACACCAAGAAGTCGGCCACGTCGTTGGAGGTGGCGGTGTCGGTGACATCAAAGAGGGCGAATACCAGCAGGAAGTCGCTCTGGGACTTGGTGACCGTCACCCCCTGGGCCTGCACCGAGGTGGGCAGGCGCGACGTGACCTGCTGCACTTTGTTCTGAACCTGCACCTGGGCGGTGTCGGGGTCGGTGCCCTGCTCGAAGGTCACGGTGATCTGGGCCCGGCCGGCACTGCTGCTGGACGAGCTGAAATAGAGCAGGCCGTCGATGCCGGTCAGCTGCTGTTCGAGGATCTGGGTGACGCTGTTTTCCACCGTCTGGGCGTCGGCGCCGGTGTAGGTGGCGCTGATGTTGATGGTGGGGGGCGCCACGTCCGGGTATTGGGCCACCGGCAGGGTGCGGATGGCAAAGAGGCCGGCCATCATGATGATGATGGCGATCACCCAGGCAAAGACCGGGCGGTCGATAAAGAAACGGGCCATGGCTTAGCCCCCCGTGCTGGCGGTCAGGGGGTCCAGGGCCAGGGGTTTGACCACCTGGCCGCTGCGCACCTTGTCGGTACCTTCGAGGATCAGGCGGTCGCCATCAGCCAGGCCCTGGCGGATCACCCAATCGTCACCCAGGGCGCGGTCGGTCACCACCAGGCGGCGAGCCACCTTGCCGTCCTGGTCCACCACCCAGGCATGGGCGGAACCGTCGTTGTCGCGGATCACCCCTTGTTGGGGGGCCAATATGCCCTGGCGTTCCACCGCTTCGGTGAGGGTGGCCCGCACGAACATGCCCGGCAGCAGTAGGCCGTCGGGGTTGGGGAAGCTGGCCCTCAGGGTCACCGAGCCGGTGGCCGGGTCTACCGCTACTTCCTTGAACTGCAACTGGCCCTTGAGGGGGTAGCGGCTGCCGTCTTCAAGGGTCAGGGACACTTCAGTGCCGCCGGCCTGGGCGCCCTGGCCCAGGCGGGTGCGCAGTTGCAGCAGGTCCTTGGCGGACTGGCTCAGGTCTACAAAGATCGGGTCCAGGCTGCGGATGGTGGCCAGGGCCTGGCTCTGGTTGGCGGTCACCAGGGCCCCGGCTGTGGTACTGGAAATGCCGATACGACCGTCGATGGGGGCTCGCACCTGGGTGCGGTCCAGGTCAATCTTGGCGCTGTCCAGTGCCGCCTGGTAGCGGGCGACGCTGGCCTTGGCCTGCAGGTAAGTGGCGTGGGCGTCGTCGGCGTCCTGCTTGGACACCCCCTTGCTGCGTACCAGGGCCTGGTATCTGTCGTCCTTGAGCTGGGCGGTGTGGGCGGCGGCCTGGGCTTCCAGCAGGTCGGCCTTGGCCTGGTTGTAGGCGGCCTGGTAGCTGGCGGGGTCAATCTGGTAGAGCAGCTGGCCCTTGTGGACGCTGCTGCCCTCGCTGAACAGCCGCTGCTCGAGGATGCCGCTCACCTGGGGCCTGACTTCGGCGGTCAGGGACGCGCTGGTGCGCCCTTGCAGCTGGGTTTGCAGGGCGATGGGGCCGGCCTTGAGGGTGACTACCCCCACTTCCACAGCGGGGTGGGCGGCAGCAGCCGGGGCAGCCTGGTCGTTACAGGCCGTCAGCAAGGTGGCCAGGGCCAGCAGGCCGGCGAGGGGAAATAATTTTGTCATCTGAATACTGCTTCTTTGACGGATGCGCGCTCAGGGTAGAGTGCGCAATTTAGGCCGCTAGACCAAGGTGCAAACCGGTAAAGGGACGTAAAGAAATGTATGGCAATCATTGCCGGTTGTTTTCAATGTATACAGAGCGCCGGCGTCCGGCCATGGCCCTTGTCGCCTGTGGCCGGCGGCCCGGCTCTGGGGAGGGAGAGGCGATATGAAGGCATGGTGGCAGCGCTACCTTGACTGGCGCCAACGCCAGTATTGCCGGCGGCAACTGGCCAGGGCCTTTGCCCAGCAGCTGGACAGTGCCCGCCATAAGGAAGAGCAGGCTTGGCACTGGGGTCGCTGCGGCGCCATAGAGCGCCAGGCCCTGGCCCGATGCCAGGTATTGCTGGCCTGGCCAAGGGGCGAGAGCCTGGGGGACTTTTTGGCCAGGTGCCGCCCGGCCTTGGCGGCCCTGGCCCAGGATTACCGCCTGGACCCGTCGGACCCGGACGGTTACGGCCTGGGCACGGTGCGCCACTTCGAACGGCTGCTGGAAGGCTGGCAGCCCTAGGGGGCCATATCCACCTGCAGCGCCCGGCTGGCACTGCGGCCCTTGTCGTCGGTGACCGCCA